>CAJXGR010000049.1 GCA_913053665.1 uncultured Spirochaetia bacterium | reverse complement strand
CAGCTAGAAGGACATTTTGCTCAGCAAACGAATGAGAAAGTAGTGAAACATTAAATATAAAACATTTTTGAACACTATCCGTAAGGGCTGGGTCATCCAGCCCTTACGGATAGTATAGCTATTTATGAATAATGGCTTCCTGCTCAGGGTCCACCATCCCCTCAATCTGGTATAAATCATTCCGGATCAGGAAGTTTCTATGTAGCTTCAGTTTAGAAAAGCAGGACTCAAGGGTTTTTGTATTTTGCACTTCATCTTTTACATCAAACTTCTTATCCAGCCGATCTTCTTTAAGTTTATCAACCAGCGCGTATAATGCTTTCTCCAGAAATTGAGTCTCTGGATCATCAAACAAGAAGTCTTCGAATTTCTTTTTACTTTTTTTCATCTTTTTTTACTCCTGGCTTGGATAACCGTAAATATTCTCTGTCCCCTTCTCAAGAAAGCAAAGATAAAGGATTTCTCACCTTTAATTCTTTTAATCACCTTCTCAAGGCTATCCATGTCTTGAATAGGGTAGGAATTGATACTCTCAAGGATATCATCTACTTGAAGGGGTTTGGAAGCCAAAGAGGCTGGTGAGTTCTTTTCTATTCCAGTGATCACCACCTCATTTTTAGCAACTAGCTTTGGGACACCTGTCCTGGAGTCCTGAGTCATGCCAAAAGACAGACCTAACCAGCTATCTTCAGAGGTTTTTTCTTTCTCTTCCTCCATAACTTTCTCTGACAGGACAATCTGCCCCGGCCTTTTCCCCAGGTTGATGGTCAGCTGCATGGATTTCCCTTTCCGGAGGATCTTTAATTTGGCCTTTTCCCCAGGTTGAATGTGAGAGATCAGATCAATCAAATGAATGGTATCTTTGACTCCTTCGCCGTTTACGGAAAGGATGATATCTCCAGTTTCAATACCAGCTTTGTGAGCCGGCCCATCCGCCAGGACCCTTTGGACAATCACACCTTTGTTGCTTTCCAGCTTAAAATGTTTAGCCATCGCCGGATCCAGATCTTTGGGTTGAACACCGATGTATCCACGATCCACTCGACCTTTATCAATTAACTGACGAATCACATGCTTTGCAGTGGTCGCTGGGACAGCAAAGCCAATGCCCACAGAGCCTCTTCCTGTTGTTGAATAGATAGCTGTGTTGATGCCTATCACCTCCCCTTTAATGTTCAGGAGAGGGCCTCCACTATTTCCCTGATTGATGGACGCGTCGGTTTGTATAAAGTGTTTGAAGGCGGCATTTCTATCGATATTGATTCCTGTTCGTCCTGTGGCACTGATCACCCCAAAAGTGAAACTGCCGCTTAGCCCAAAGGGATTGCCTACCGCTATGGCGAAACTGCCGACCTGAATACTGGAGGCCTCTCCAAATGAAAGGGTTGGTATATCTTTATCTGCCTCTATTTTAATCACAGCCAAATCAGTTATTTTATCTTTACCGATCACACGACCCTTATACTCAGTCTTATTTTTAAGAACAACGGTAATATTTGTGGCTCCATCAATTACATGATCATTGGTTATAATATACCCTTCTTTTCCAATGATAAACCCTGATCCAATGGACTCTCTAATCCTTTTCTTTTCAGACTGTTTCCTTTGTTTTTCAAAGAAATCGTTACTGTGAGGGATGAAATTGTTTTTGGGAAAGGATCGAACAGGCAATGCCTTTTTTTCTGCCCGAATATCAACGACAGAAGGCAGGACTTTTTTTGCGATGTTCCTGAGGGCCTTTTGGAATTGGGTGGCGGCCTTAAGAGACTTTTGATCATTTATGATGATCCGTTCTTTGCTCTCTAAAACATGACCCGCAATTTCTTCTTTTTCCTTTTTACTGGGTTCTTGATTGCAAGACACAATAAAAAGGACAGCAACAAGACAGAACCAAGCAAATCTCTTCATATAATTCATTATCCAATCCTAAAATACTTTTATTCTTTATTAAACACTCTGAAGTAAGAAACAATCGATATTTATAATGTAAGTGGAGAAGACTTTCCCAGCAATTTTCATGGATTATAATAGACCGTATCACTAGGCTCAATCCATTCTTTTATTCGGAATGAATTCCATTGGCATTGAATGATTTCTCATTTTTTAGTCAAATGTCCTGGAAGATTCTTAGGCTAAGAGTTTTATTATTATAAAATCCCGTATTGCTACGCCCAAAGGGAGACGATCCTCATAAATATAAGTGAGTCCAATCATTAGGTTATATGAAGGGGCTATTGAGATTTAGAGATTTGGCGGGTAGATCTTTATGCCAGTTTTTCCCTTGAATCATCGTTTTAAATTCAGAGTAAATCCTGGGATCCCACCAGCCCTTTTTCACTTCTTCATCCATAATATTAAAGACTTTATCCTGTGAGAAGGGCGGCTTATAAGGTCTTTTCGTCATAAGGGAGTCATAAATGTCCACGATTTGCAGGACACGGGCGGCGATGGGTATATCCTCTCCCATAAGACCGTCAGGATAGCCGCTTCCATCCAGTTTTTCGTGATGATGCCTTATAATAGGAATGACTAATTTAAGAGAATGGAGGGGTTTACAGATATTTTCACCGATGACAGGGTGTTTGGACATAATTTTTCGCTCCTCATCAGTGAGCGGACCAGGCTTGAGGAGAATAGCATCGGGAATACCCACTTTTCCAACGTCATGGAGGACGCCTCCGCTATTTAGGGCCTTCAAAAGGGACATACCAAGTCCTAAACGGTTGCCCAGAGCAGTAGAGTATCGTGACAGCCTGCTGCAATGGCCTTCTGTATAAGGGTCTTTGGCTTCCACTCCTAGAGCTAAACTGGATATGACCGTTTCTGCTTTCTCCAACTGATCATTATAATATTTGGTCTTTAAAAGAGATTTTATTCGTGTCCGTAAAAGGAGTTGGTTAAAGGGTTTACTGAGATAATCATCCGCTCCCGCTTCAATACCCATCACTTCATTCTCAAGGTCGGAGAGGGATGAGATCATAATAATCATAATATGACGAGTCTCTTCATTGGACTTGAGACGACTACACACTTCATGGCCATCAATTTTCGGGATCATCACGTCTAACAGGACTAAATCCGGTTCAAATTGACCCACCTTTTTGAGAGCATCCTCCCCATCAAGAGCCGATTCAATGGTGTAGTTCATGGGCTGAAGAAAAGCCCGCAATAATTCAATATTCTGGATCATGTCATCCACAATGAGAATTTTGGGCTTTTGGTCTTCTAATGGATCGGTCATAAAAACTCCCCTAAAACAAAATGTTTTCCAACAGATCCCCTGAATGTTCTTTAGCAGGCTGATAGAACAATCTGGAATCCGTTGGGCTTAATCCCTAAAGTCTCTCTCGATAAAGGCATAAGCATTATGGTTATGTATGCTTTCAAAGTTCTCGCTTTCCACGGTGAACCACAGTATTCTTGGATCCTTAGACAATCTGGCTGTGATTTCTCTGACCACGTCTTCCACAAATACAGGATTTTCGTAGGCCTTTTCTGTTACATACTTTTCATCTTCCCGTTTTAGAATAGAATAGATCTCGCAGGACCCAGACTTCTCCACTACTGAGATTAAGTCTTCCAGCCAAAGAAAGTCATTCATACGAACCCTAAGGGTCACTTCACTCCGTTGATTGTGGGCACCAAAGTTGCTGATTTCCTTTGAACAGGGGCAAAGGGTAGTGATTGGGACTGTCACCCCCAAGACTATATCCATCTCGTTCTCCCCATTGATCTTCCCCTGAACATGGCAGTTATAGTCCATGAGGCCCTTTGCCCCACTGACAGGGGCAGTCTTCTCTATAAAATAGGGAAAGGAGAGTTCCAGATGGGCGTCCTCGGCATTCAAACGGTCCTTCATAAATGAAAGGATCTCCTGAAGGTTTGTGAGTTCGATTTCCCGCTGGTATTTGTTGATCACCTCTATAAAGCGACTCATGTGAGTCCCCTTAAACTCCTTTGGAAGGGATACAGACATGCTTATATCTGCTACTGTATGCTGTTCTTTGTTTTGTTTATCTAAAAGCGATATGGGGTATTTAATCTGTTTGATCCCCACTTTATTGATCGCTATATTTCTTATATCTACTTGACCTTGTACATCTGTCATTCAATGCTCCTCATTTCGTAGGTGGAAAAGAGTAAAGATCCTGTCTATCTATTAAAAACCCCGGTGGTCCAGGGCAATCAATTCATAAAGTCATTTTACTCCTTATACCAAACTGATTTTAAATTGTCAGGTCATAAAACCTGTACCCTGTAGAAACGCGATTAATCGCGTTTCTACAGGGCTGGCAATTTATAAACTTTTTAGTATATAAGCTTGTCAAGATGGTTTGTCTTCCTAAGATTCATACCGTAGATGATCCCGGAGTGACATTGACTAGATTCCACTCTCCAGGAATCAAGGCTTGTAATATAATAATATAACAAGCCTGTAAAGTTAAGCAAGTCTTAATCGTTAAAAGATGAGTAATAATGATTTACCTATAAGAGGGCCAAGTAGATACCGCGACAAGATCTTATGATTTTAGTCCTTTGGATCATGGGAAATATAAGTATTCGTGAAAAGAAATTGTTTAGTAATAAGTAGGTAAAACCTGGAGAAACCATGTTAAGACAAGAGAAATATGGCAGTCATAACTATAATAAAAAGAACTCCGATTCTATTGACCAGGGTGACGATGAAGTTCTTAAACCCTTATGGCTCACAGAAAAGGAGACGATCATCAGGACCTTAAAAGCTTGTCAGGGCAATCGAACAGTTTGCGCCCAAATCCTGAAGATCTCTAAAGGGGCTCTTTATCGCAGAATGGAGCAGTATGATATCTCCCTTTGATCTCTCTAGAGTCCACGTTTTCTATAGTCGTTCAATGGTTCCCTCATTTATTGACTTCCTGAAGGATAATCGTTACTTTTTTATGGATCGCAGTATCCGAATAATCTATGGCCATTTCGCCGGGATATTATCATTGGCTAATATAAATGACGCTCAAATCAAGGAACTAATCATTGAGTATCAACAAAGCGGAGACCGTCTGGAAGAGATTATTCTTGCCCTGTCTGAGTATATTTATAATTATCCCAGGATTGTCCATCAACAGATGGAAGACGTTTGCGGGGATTTTTATCTCTATTTTTTTGAGAAATTACCTCAAACCCTCCTCAAATACGATGTGAGGGATTGTCATTTCACAACCTGGCTCTCTGTTGTCCTACTCAGACAGTATCTCAACTGGGTCAAGAAAAGTGAAAGGGAGTCCATCAAATCCATCGTCTATTTAGAGGATTTCGTTTCAGGGGGAGAGAATCAAACAGCTCAGATGTTTAAGTCCCCATTTGATCAAGAGATCAGGGATCAGGAGATTCTGGATATATTAAACTCTCTTCCAAAAAAGGTTCGGGTGGTCACAAAACTCCATTATTTTGACTTTTTTGAAGGAGAAGACCTGAAAGAAATCAGTTTACTCTTTAATAGGAGCTTATCAGACCTTGTCGAGGGTTATGACAAAATATTACACCATGTCTTTGAACAGCATGAGAAAGAAAATGAACTCATGGATAAGCTCAATTCAGCGTACAGTCAGACCGTTTATTATAAGGAAAAGCTAAAGCATTTGGGAGACAACGATCAATACAAGGAAAAACGTGAGGAGTACCTTAAAAAAATCCGACTGTATGAAATCCGGCAGGAAAAGCATATCATAAGTATCCGACGATTTTATGTGTCCGTCAAAAACGTGAGGATCAGCGATTTTCTTGGGATCGCTGTGAATGCCGTCCATAATCTTGTCCATCGGGGTAAAATTCTATTAAAAGATAAACTTGAAGGTAAATATGGTGAAAAAAAACATTGAGAAAGAACAAAGATTATTTTTAGCCTATCTGGATGGGACTTTAGATTACGATGAAAAAAAAGCTTTTGAGAAAAAGCTTATGAGATCATCCAATCAGCTAAACTTCTTGACACAGGTCAAGAAAAGTAAGGCTCTCATGGAAGGATCTAAACTCCAGGAAGTCCCCGAAGCTTTACTAGACAAGGCGTTAAATGCTTATCAAATTGCTAAAGCCAATCATCAAGGGAATCTTGGGATCATCGCCATTTCTTTAGTGAATAGATCCCTAAAGGTTTTGGAGAATACCTTTTCACCCACCCCCCCTCAGCAGGCCACTCTCGCCTATCGGGATAGCCAGCATGACGCTGAGCAACTGATCTTCAGGCAAAAAGGAATCCAACTGTCGATTACTGTTCTACCCGATACTCACATAATTCTGGACATTGAGTTCCAGTCTCCATCTGATGTTAAGGATCATGTGAGCTTGTATAGAATGAATCGTGAGGGACGTCGTATGATTGCTTCCCTTCAGCCCAGGGCTAATCGCATTCAATTCCAGGATTTACCTCCTGATGAGTATCTTATCACCGTTGCTGATCGCGAGCTCTATTTTAACTATTTGTCCCAAAGATAATTCCATAATGGACTCTCAAAATGAATGGCTTGTGGGCAATTTATTGCGTAAATTGTTTTCGTTTCCCGGAAGATGGTATTATATTTCATGAAACACTTTGTATATCCAACGGGTACATTGCGCTAAAATATTATGGAGTAAACTTAATGAGTTCTTCTAGCAAAGAGGACAAGAGTGATTTATCAAACAATTTGAACATCCTCTCATTGTTGGATGATATTCGCCAGGAAATGGTCTTCAATAACGAAAATGGTGCTAAACTAATTGAGCAAAATACGGAAATGATTGGTGTTAGTAGTAAATTGCTCAAGAATTCCAAGGAAATAGCGGATTATCAATCCTTGATCGATGATATCCGCCAGGAAATGGTGGACACTAAAGAACAATCAGCCAAAATAGTCGCTCAAAACGATCAGATCATAGGAGTTCATAAGGAAATGCTTAAAGTTCTAAAGAATATGAGTCAAAAGAATTAACCCATTTACGGTATGATGACATTGACAGATTGTTGAAGTGAGATAAAATGCTATGACACAGAATATTACGGGTCTATCGATTAAAGTTAATGGTGAGATCATCACTGATAGGGAGATTAATCGAAAGTATGAGAAGTATCTAACTTCTTACAGTCATAGTGGGTCAAACATAGATGAGAGTCACTCTGGCAGTCAGGATGGATCAGATATAGATGAGGATCTATTCGATGCCCAGAGTGAATCAAGCATAGAGGAGGATCTATCTGGCAGTCAGGATGGATCAGATATAGATGAGGATCTATCTGGCGGTCAGAGTGAATCAAGCATGGACGAGGAGCTACCTGATGATTCCAAGATTGAATGGGCCCATCAAATGATTGACCATCTTCTGCTGGTCCAATACGGCCGCAAGCATCATCTTTGTCCCTCTGTGGAAGAGTTGGACAAGCAAATGATGGAATGGACCAAGAGATTGGAAGAGGATTCCTCTCCTTCTATGGGTGAAGATATACGCCAGAATGTGATGACCACTATGATTATAGAAAATGTGAAGAAACGAGTGGTATCAGAAGAACTTTCTAGTAATGAGTCTCAACTCAAAGCCTTTTATGATATGAATAAACACCACTTCTCTCAGGGAGAAGCTGTTGAGGTCAGACATCTTCTGATTCGTGACGGAGATTCGGAGGATGGCAGGAAACCTGTCCTCAAAGCGAAAGTCTTGATGGAACGGCTGAAGGGGGGTGAAGACTTTGGTCGTTTGGCGGCTGAGTTTTCTGAGTGTCCCAGTAAAGAAAGGGGAGGGGATTTAGGCTATATAACTCATGGATCCAGTGATGCCGATTTTGAAGAAGAAATATTTAAATTAAAAGTCATGGAAATCAGTGGGATTATCGAAAGCCCCTTGGGCTTGCACATTGCACAAGTTATAAGCCGTGTTGAGAACTACATCTCACCCTATGAAGTTGTAAAGGATAAGCTGAAAGTTTTTCTCAACCAGGTGGTCTGTGATGAGGCTGTCCATAAACTCCTTATTGACCTACGAAACGAAGCCAAGATAGAATATTTAGGAGAATCATAAGTGAACCATCAAGAGCTCATTAAAAAAGACCTGGAGGACAGACTTTTAAGGCAGCAGCAGGAATTAGCCCATGTACTGAAGGAAGAACTAGGTCTTTCACTGGAATATCCACCTGATGAAAAGCGATTGAAGGAACAGGCCGATACCCGCTACATCCTACTGGAAGAGATTAGCAAAAGGGTGATGAACCTTATTGATATGGGAGCCACCTTTAACGCGAGACGCATTAAAGGAAACAACGTTCAAACAGGAAATTAACGAAGGAACTAAAATCATAAAAAGAATATTAAAATGGTTTATTATCAGTATTGTTGGCATTGTCGGAATTCTCTTGCTTTACAGTATTTACGAAATCAATAGCTACCTCCCTGTCACCGATGGGACTGTTCAGCTTAAGGGACTGTCAAGCACAGTCACCGTGATCCGTGATCGTTGGGGCGTTCCCCATATCACAGCCAAGAAGAACTCCGATGCTTACTACGCTCTGGGCTATGTGATGGCTCAAGATCGTTTGTGGCAGATGGATATTCTAAGGCGTGTGGCGGCAGGTCGTTTGTCTGAAATCATTCCAAAGAACGAAAAAACCAGATTGTCTGATGAGATCTTCAGGACCCTGTGTATTCGTTACTATAGCGAACAGACCTATCAAACCTTAAAGAAAGATAAGAAAAACAAGGCTCTTTTAAAGTCATTAAATCACTTTGTAACAGGGATTAACGATTTCATTCGCCAAAACAAGGGAAAGCTGTCTGTTGAGTTTAACGTGTTGGGCTACGAGCCTGAGGAGTTTACCATTGTTGATTCCTTGAGTATGGCGGGCTTTTTAGCAGTTGGCTTTAATCCCACCTTGAAGTCAGAAGTCCTGATCGGTAGACTGGTCAATAAGTATGGCCTTAAAAAAGCTTTAGAAGTCTTTCCTGACTACCCCCCAGACGCTCCCCTTACCCTGTCCTCTTCTATAGCCAGGAATGAAGCCGTTGCCTATAACAAAACCTTTATTCATGGGGACTTTTCCCCTTATTTCTTATTGAGTTCAATGGGTGGAAGCAATGGATGGGTGGTCTCGCCCAAGAAAAGCAAGAATGGAAAGGTTGTTCTCGTGAACGATCCCCATATTCTCTTGGTGAATCCGTCTGTCTGGTATGAGGCCCATATTAAGACAGATCAGCAGGACTTTTCCGGCTTTTTCATTCCTCTTATTCCCTTTGGCTTGGTGGGTCACAATAGAAATATTGCATGGGGCATAACCATGATGCTGTCTGATGCAAGTGATTTCTATATTGAACAACTGAAGAAAGAAGGAAATGACTACTATTACAAATATAAGGGTCAATGGAGAAAAGCCAAGGTCATCCGGCAAAAGCTCAGGATTAAAGGGGAAAAACCTGTCCCAATAGATATACCGATAACGGCACATGGCCCCATAGTTTCTTCACTCTACTATTCCAACACGATAAAACGGCTATCCCTTCGCTGGAGCTTCTATGACAAAGACAACCTGGCTTTTAAGACCTTCTATAAGCTGAATCACGCAAAAAACTGGAAGGAGTTCAAAGAAGCCCTAAGCTACTATAAGGCTCCGGGTATCAACGTTCTTTATGGCGATGTGAGAGGGAATATCGGGTATTACGGGGCAGGAGCTATCCCCATCCGTGCTCACCGGGGAGATGGCTTATACCCTATGGATGGGGTTTCTGGGAGGTATGACTGGAAAAGATACGTTCCATTCAATCGTCAACCCCATAGCTTCAACCCAAAGGAAGGCTATATCGTCTCAGCCAATAACAAGATCGTTGGAAAGGACTATCCCTACTTCATTAGCCGACATTGGGAACCCAAAGACAGGGCTCAACGTATCCTGGAATTGATTAACAAGAAGAAAAAGCTCTCTATAGAGGATCACCAAAAGATTCAGATGGATACCTACTCTCCCACTGCCCGTGAGTTGATTCCCTATCTTTTAAAGGCCTATAGCAAAGTGAAGAAGCCATCAGATATTGAGAAAAAAGCCCTTAAGGTTATGAGAGAGTGGGATTTTTATCAACCTGTGACTTCAGTCCCTGCAACCATCTACAATAAATGGTACTTTCTTTTATTACAGAACGTGCTGAAATCTAAATTGGGGCAAGAGGACTTTGAAGTCTATTGTGAAACACGATTCCCCGATAAATTAATCACCGACTTGTTTCAGAGGCCTCGATCCTGGTGGTTTGACGATCCCAAAACTAAGCTTAGAGAATCTCGCGATGACATCATCATTAAATCCTTTAAATTAACTCTCAAAAAGCTTACGACTAAATTGGGTAAGGACATAAGCCAATGGACATGGGGAAAAGTCCATCAGGTGACCTTCATGCACCCCTTTGGAGCCATTGAAAGCGATAAGACACTCATTAAAATGGGTATCAAACCTTTAAAGCTTCTGGTGAATGTGGGGCCGTTTCCCATTGGAGGCAACCGTCAGTCGGTGAATAAGGCGAAATACCTATACGACGTGCCGTCAAAAGTCCTTGTGGGGCCCTCCATGAGGATGATCGTAGACTTTGCAAACCTCTCCAGACCCCTTGTAGTCAACACAACGGGCCAGTCCGGTCATATCAGTCATAAGCATTATAAGGATCAGACGGAGATGTGGCTGAAGGGAAAGTATCGGGTGGAGTGGTATGACAAAAAGGATATAGAAGAACATAAGGAGGGAACGTTGATTCTCTCTCCCCCACGGGATTAGAAGTAGACTTTATCATTTTCTTATATTGAATGGCTCTATATGCAAGGGGTTTTTCTGTAAAATGACTGCTTTGGGGAAGAATATTAGCCGATCACGTGTCAATATCTTGTAATTCGTTAGAAAACTATTGAATCACCTCTTACGGGGGCTTTCAAGTCTAAAAATTATGGAGATAGTTTATGCAGATCAATCGAAGAGATTTCTTAAGTCTTGCCTCCAGCGGCATTACTGCCCTGACAATATCCGGGTTGACAGGGGCCTGCAACTCGACGACAACTCACTCCACTACGAAAGGTATTCAGGCCGTGGCTTTTGATGCCTTTCCTATTTTCGATCCCAGGCCCATATTTGGTCTCGTAAAAAAGTTGTATCCATCAGTTGGATCACAATTTGCCTCACTCTGGCGGACTAAAATATTTGGATATACCTGGCTGCGTGTTTCAGGAGCTCAATATCGAGATTTCTGGGGATGTATTGAGGATGCGCTAATATATACCGCGAGAGATCTTAAAGTAGAACTCACCGATACGAACAAAACGCGTTTAATGAACGCATTTTTACAGATAAAAGCTTGGCCTGATGTGAAAAACGCACTGCAACAGATGAAAGATAGGGGGATCAAGCTGGGATTCCTATCCAATATGACCGAAAAGATGCTTCATGCGGGTATTCGGAATTCGGGACTTGAGGGTTATTTCGATCATGTGATCAGCACCGATCGTGCAAAGACGTTTAAGCCGGATAAGCGAGCCTATCAATTAGGTGTCGATGCATTTGCTTTGCCAAAGGAAAACATCGCTTTTACGGCATTCGCTGGGTGGGATGCAGCCGGAGCTAAATGGTTCGGTTATCCGACTGTATGGGTAAACCGATTGAACTTTTCGGCGGAGGAACTTGGTGGGCAACCAGATCGCACAGGACGGGACTTGTCAGTTTTACTGAACTTCCTGACGGAAAACAAATCGGTAAAATAATAGTGGTCTATAAGTAACTGCTTCATAAACTAGTGAAACTTGGCTAATTAACGTGAGTTCGACTTGTAAAATGCCACGGAGACACTGAGTCACAGAGAAAATAAGGGGGAAAAGTTTATTAATTTCCCACGAAACATATAAGATATTATTATCTTTTATAGTCATTAGAAACTGATTTGTTCACTCTCTGTGTCTTCGTGTCTCTGTGGCAAAAGAAATAATCATTCCGAACTGACATTAATTAAAGCAAACGAAACTATTGATGAGAATGATACCCTGGAATCACTATAAAGAATATATCAAGGATTACCTCTACCTCAGCGAGTTAGAGAGGTTTGTCAAGGCTGTCATCCTTCATGAGAGACCCTGTCAGATTATACTTTTCGGTTCATTAGCTCAAGAGACCTACCACTGGGATAGTGACATCGATCTATTCGTTCTATTCGATTCGCCATGCGTATTTAAGGATATGAAACACCAGCTTTTGAAGCACCACACAGAAACAAGCGATATAATAGACGTGTTTCCCTATAACATCAAAGACTTTAAGGACTTATCCCAAAATCCCGACTTATTCATTTATAACGCCTTAAAAGACAGTGTGGTGATTTATGATAAATAATAAGGATTGTTAAAAAAAGCTTAAGAAAACAGTCATTTTGGCGAGAAATAAGGGGACCTGCCAAAGTCCCCTTAAAGTTCAAGGACACTCTAATTCAAGGAGTGATGATTGCGAAAGTGATCACTTTCGCAGAAGGTGAATATCACCTTTCACTGATCCTTATCGGCTGAGACAAAGAGAAAATTAAGGCCAGATCATCGGTTTTCGTTTTATTAAACAAACAATTCTCAGGCAATAGATCCTGTCAAATATCATATTCCCATGTTTGAAACAGATTTAAGCCGCTTTCTTCTTTTTGACCAGAACATCTTTTTGAATATCATAAATCACAAAAGTATATTTTACGACCTGTTTTTTGGGTCTTTTAAATCGCATTTTCATGGCGACTTTTTCTGCTTTCCTTTTGATTCTTGATGGTATAATATACGACACATCCTGCTTTTGACTCGTAAAAGCCCCTGAGAACCTTGCTTTTTTCACCCGACCATTCCGTTTAATGGTCACTTTAATAATTAAAGCCAACAACCGATCCTGATACGCGTCAATATACCTCCCCACAAAGTTCCCTTCCTCTTTTCCGTTGGCTTTCACGATCACCCAGTCGTATATATCCTTTTCTCTCGCTGTGACCCTGTCCCCCCGCTTATAACGTTTGATAAGATTCACCTTGTTCGCTATTCGACCAGTGATCCTGCCATTTGTAATTCTACGTACCCGGACGAAAATCTGTTCGAAATTGCCCTTCTTATCGTATATCCTGATGATAACAAAAAACGTATATTTCTTGGGCAATCCTTTCAAATAGCGTTTCTTCGCCTTGGAATAAGACTTTCTCGCCATGGCGACATAAGGTTTAATCCTTTTATCAAAAGTATTTACGTCATTCATACGCATGGGATTATCTTTATATCTTGTAGTTCCATCCTCTTTTGCGGACTCACTTCCACAAGCCGTCAGGCTAAAAATCAAGCCAATAAGCAATAACCAGTATTTCATAGTATACGATCCTCCATTTACCGATAGTTTAACATCATAAAGATATGAACCCAACAAAGTTAACAAAATCATCACAAATAGTAAAACTTATCCATAAGAAACTCGGGGCAATTTCATTCTCTAGATAATTATTTATCCCGAACAGACAGAATGTCTGTTCTACCAGTATTTTAAGAAAAGTAGGCCAGACAT
>CAJXGR010000048.1 GCA_913053665.1 uncultured Spirochaetia bacterium | reverse complement strand
GGGGTGCAGGTTTTATAATCGGACAATTCATAATCAGTATGGTATATATAATAAGTTCTTACTGTAGAGATAGATAAAACTTATCTCTACAGTAAATTGCAGTATTTATGATCTATTTCTACAGGATTTCTTGGAGACCATGTGAATATACAGAATATAAAAGGAATAATAAGCTTTGAGCCGACCCGAAATCTGCGAAATCCATTAATCATCATTGCTATAGTTTTTATACTTGTTTGGTTTCTTTGGATCTGCTTGTATCTAATAGATAATGCTGAAACAATCATTCGGGTAGTAAACCAATCTGGTGGGCGAACAGAGCTTTTTATCTTTGCTATCCTGAAAAAAGTCCTTGATGAGTCCGTGAGTAATCTGCTCACAAACCATTCCCCCCTCCTTGGAACGTTTTTCTTTTTCAGTCTATTGATCACCCCCATGTTTGGGATCTTGTTTTCATCGGATCAGACGGCTTCTGACATAGGCCGAAAACATATTCGCTTTCTGCTTCCCAGGGTCAATCGTATAAGTCTCTATCTGTCAAGAATCTTGTCCACGTGGATCGCGTGGTCCATAATAGTTTTACTGATGACGCTCATTGTCACATTGGTGATTGGTCTGTCCAGGACAACAGATTTAACGGGCCCCCTCATCTTGTTCGGCCTACGAATAGCTCTGACCCTTAGTATTTATGGTCTCCCGTTTATTGCCATGATGGCTTTTGCCAATAGCTTCACCTCGAGTGCCGCCATTGCTTTGCTTCTCGGATGGGCTTTCTGGATCATTACCACTCTCCTCACATGGATTGGAGGGGCTTTTGGTGATGAATACGAGTATATCCAGTTCATATTCCCAAGCTCAGTCAAGTACTACATGTTGTCTGATGATATAACGGTTGTTCTGGGGAGCATTGGACTGACTTTGCTTTACTCTTTAGTATTTACAGCCTTAGGCTGGTTGATCATAACAAAAAGGGATTTATAAATAAATGAATGCTTTGGAATTAATCAATATTAGCAAGTCTTATTCAGGGAAGTTGGCATTAAAGGACGTCAACTTTGTCCTGGAAGAGGGGGTGGTAGCGGGTCTTGTGGGTCCTAACGGAGCCGGGAAAACCACATTATTTTCCACCATCGCCGGCTTTATCGCTCCTGATACGGGAGAGGTAAAAATATACGATCAGCCTTTAAACAGTTTAGGCACCTTAAAGGGTTTGCTGTCCATATTACCCCAGGATGCGAGATTCCAAAAGGGCCTGTCCATACGTCGTCAATTGCTGTGGTACTCTAAACTTATGGGGCTTGAAGATAAAGAGGCTTATGAAGAAACAGAAAGGGTCCTTAAACTTGTTGATCTAGTCGATGCCGCAGAGAAGGAAGGAGACCAATTGTCCCATGGGATGCATAAACGGATGGCAGTGGCTCAGGCATTTATTGCTAATCCAAAGATTGTCCTCCTGGATGAGCCAACTTCCGGCCTTGACCCTGCCAATGCCCGCCAGATACGAAACATGATCACCCGCCAGCGTGGTAGACAAAGCTTTATGGTCTCTTCCCACAATCTTGATGAGATTGCCGATTTATGCGATTTTGTGGTGATCCTGGATAAAGGCAGGGTGATAGAATCCAGTTCCATGGCGGCTTTTGTGAAGGAAGAATCTCTAATATCCGTATCTGTCAGTGAAATGCCCAGCAAAAGTCAAATTACCTCCCTTGAATCCATGGATTTTGTAAAATCTATCAAGGTGTCAGAGGATAGCCAACGTCTTGCCATCATCATATCGGATGGATATACGGAAGATCCAGCGATCCTGGCTAGTCTGGCCACCAAATTGGCTGAAATCCAGGTTAAGTTCACTGGTATGAGCAAAGGATCCACTCTGGAAGAGCGATTTTTAGAGATGACCGAGTAGATTAGGAAGGTTCTGATTAGTGACTGATAAATGCCTAACCAATAAAGACTTGCATAACTATGTGATGGAAGGCGAAAAGGATAATCAAACTAAAAGTCATCTGGAAGACTGTTCCAAGTGTATGAAGCAATATACGATCATCCGCCAACTCCTTCATAAGATGGCTGAGTATCCATGTTTTAGGAGCATTGAACGGGAGGAGGGACTAAGATATGACGGAGAGATAGGTGAGGAAAAGGTTTAAAGCTTTAAGCAGGCTTCTGCGGCAAGCCAGATAAGCTTATTTCTTAGATCAGATTGATGAATCCAGTGTCTACCCTGCCAATGGTCACCCCCTAGATTGTCTCCAGCGTAAAGTATTTGTCCGATCTCTACATTCCTGAATTGAGCAACAGCAAAAAGTGCCGCGGCCTCCATTTCTACCGTTAAACAGCCCTCTAACTTTCTTAACCTCACTTTACCTTCTGTCTCACGGTAAAGTCCGTCCGTCGTCCATGTTTTAGCCAATAGATAATCGAATCCTTCCTGGCTTAAAGTGTTTTCAATGGCTTGAACAGCCTTTCGACTGGGTAAAACTTCACGTGACGGCTTTATATAATGATAAGAGGTTCCTTCATCTCGTATGGCTGACGTGGGAACGATCAGCTGACCCAGGTCAATACTCTTGTCCAGAACACCAGATCCTCCGCATGCGATGAACTTTCGGCAGCCCAGGGCAATCAACTCCTCAAATAACACTGCGGCAAGGGGGGCCCCAACACCCGGATGAAATAGCATCAGCCTCTCACCCTTGATTTCAATGGTGTAAACGATGTGAGTACCCATCTCACTCTTGATTTTCTTGATTTGCTTTAAGAGACCTTTTTGATTCAACTTATTGATTTCGTCACTGAAAAAGCAAAGAACACAATGTTCAGGGATTTCTATTGGTTTCACCCTGTCTTCAGGGTTCAGGACGGCCTTAGAGTTTGGGTCAAACTCTAATATGGGGACGTTGTTTTTTATTACTTCGGGGAAGTTTTCCATCGCAGCAATCAGCAATTCTTCAGGGCTTCACGGCGTATCATATCGATGGGTGCAACAGGGTATTCCCCATTGAAGCAGGCACGACAAAACTGGGAATGATCCTTTCCCATAGCACTCATTAAGCCTTCCATGCTGAGATAATGAATGCTGTCGGCTCCCAGGTAATCTCTAATTTGGTCTGTGTCATTGTTATAGATGGCGGCAAGCAATTCTTCACGGGTGGGAGTGGCAATTCCATAAAAACAGGGGTAATTAACAGGCGGAGAGCTAATCAAGAAGTGAATTGCCTTGGCCCCTGCATTCTTGAGCATTTTAACAATCTCCTTACTCGTTGTCCCTCTAACAATTGAGTCATCGACTATGACCACCCGTTTCCCTTTAATCATCTCAGACACAGGACTCAGTTTAATCCTGACTTTAGAGCTTCGGAAGAAGGCTCCGGGCTGGATGAAAGTACGTCCCACATAGTGATTTCTAAGGAGACCCATGTCATAGGGGATCCCGGACTCTTCAGAATATCCAATCGCTGCAGGAATCCCGGAATCTGGTACTGGAATGACCAAATCTGCTTCTACAGGATGTTCACGGGCTAATAACCGGCCAAATTCTTTACGGGTTAAATAGACACTTTTCCCAAAGACTATGCTATCCGGTCGGGACAGGTAGATTAATTCAAATATACACATTGAGATAGGTCTGGGTTGGTTAAGGGGATAGGATTTAAGGCCATTCTTGTCAATGACGACCATCTCATTGGGTTCGACGGGTCGAATATATTCAGCTCCAATCTGTTCCAGGGCACAACTTTCTGAAGCGAGGCAGTAGGAATCCCCTAGTAAGCCGATGCATAAGGGTCGAAAAGCTGAGGGATCCCTGACTCCAATGAGCTCATCTTCGGTCATGAGGATTAGAGAGTAGGCTCCTTCAACTCTTTTGAGAGCTTCAGCGAGAGCTTCTCTGGTGGAAGTCTTTTTGGATCGGGCAATGAGATGAATGATCACTTCAGAGTCTATAGTAGACTGGAAAATAGATCCCTCATTCTCAAGTTCTTCCTTGAGGAGAAGGGCGTTCACCAAGTTACCATTATGGGCAACAGCCATTTTTCCCTTTTTATACCTCACAACCACTGGCTGGGCGTTTTCTATCCTTGACTCACCCGTAGTCGAATAGCGAACATGACCTATAGCGAACTCTCCATCTAACTTATTCAGTGTTTCTTCATCAAATACCTGTTGGACCAAGCCCATACCTCGATGATGAAGCATCTCCCCATCTCTGGAAGTAACGATTCCAGCACTCTCCTGCCCGCGATGCTGTAAGGCATACAATCCCAAGAAAGCCGCCTGGGCCACATCCACATCTTTTGAATAGATCCCAAAAATGCCGCATTCATCTCTAAACTTATCTTCCATTTTTATTTCCTTATTAAACTACTGTATATTTTCGGTCTGGATATCTCCTAAATTAACTTATAGAACTAGACTTTTCCAGCTTTTTTCCAGGCTTTCCAAGGGCTGATCAATCAGATCGTCGATCTTGAGGGACTTACCCTTTGTCACCATACCAATTTGTTGGTAGGGTATTTCCTTATACTCCAAGTAGGTGATCGCTTCATACAAGCTTTCCGGCGAAACCGAGATAAGAATCCTTGACTGAGACTCGGAAAATAAAAGGGCCGCATCAGAAAGACCGGTGGCTCCAATCACTATGTTAGCACCCTTATCTCCCGTAATACACGATTCAAATAGGGCTACAGCCAATCCGCCTTCCGATAGATCATGGGCTGATGACAATAATCTCTTGTTAATAAGGGACAAACAGGTTTCCTGCACTTCTTTTTCTAGCCCTAGATCAAGTCTTGGGCATTCCTTACCCATCATGTCATGGATTACTTTGAGGTATTCACTTCCATCTAATTCTTCTAATGAATCTCCTAACAGGAAGATAACATCGTCAGCATTCTTAAAACCCATAGTCACCCGATGATCTATATCTTCCATAAGTCCCATCATCCCTATAATAGGGCTTGGGTAGATGGCTGTCCCATTTGTCTCATTGTAGAGGCTGACGTTTCCACCAACCACAGGGGTTTCAAGAGCCTCACAGGCTGACTTGATTCCCATGACCCCCTGTTGGAACTGCCAAAAGACTTCGGGGTTTTCAGGATTCCCAAAGTTCAAGCCATCCGTAACGGCTAATGGTTTCGCCCCAACGCATACAACGTTTCTTGCGGCCTCAGCTACCGCAATTTGGCCTCCTGTAAAAGGATTTAGATAGCAATATCGACTATTCCCATCAATGGATAAAGCAATCCCCTTTTGAGTCCCCTTAATACGCATGAGAGCCGCGTCTGACTGACCAGGCAAGACCACAGTGTTTGTTCCCACCATATAATCATACTGTTGGTATATGGATTTCTTGGATCCAATGGTGGGAGACGAAAGGACTTTGAGTAATGTCTCGTTGAAGTCAGTGTTTGCCTTTCCAAAGGTGATAGCATCAGATATGCTTTTCAGGCCATCCAGGTAAGCCGGCTTTTTAGCAGGACGATTGTAAACCGGGGCATCGTTGGATAGGGACTTGGCAGGGACTTCAGCGACAATCTCATCCTTATGTTTGACTGTGAGAAGGGCATTAGCCTCAACAGAGCCGATGACAGCAGCTTTCAGACCCCATTTATGAAAGATTTCTACGGCTTTGTCTTCATAGCCGGACTTGACAACTAACAGCATACGTTCCTGGGACTCTGAGAGCATCATCTCATAGGGACTAAGATTTTTATCTCTTTGTGGGACAGCAGACAGGTCGAGGCTCATACCCCCTTCCCCTTTACCAGCCATCTCAGATGAGGAACTGGTGAGACCAGCGGCCCCCATATCCTGCATTCCAATGAGATAATCTTGTTGAGAGATCTCTAAACAGGCTTCTATAAGAAGCTTTTCCATAAATGGGTCACCTACTTGTACGGCAGGACGGTCTTTCTCACTTTGATCGTTAAGTTCTTTTGATGCAAAGGCCGCTCCGCCCAGCCCATCTCTGCCAGTTGTAGAACCAGCATAGATCACAGGATTTCCTTTACCCTTAGCGACTGCTCTAACCATGTTTTTAGTCTCAAGAATACCTACGCACATTACATTGACAAGAGGATTCCCATCATAACAATCCTCAAAGTAAGTCTCACCCCCCACTGTGGGGACACCCACACAGTTCCCATATCCCGCAATTCCTGAAACCACACCGTTTAATAGATATTGCGTTCGAGGGCTTTTATAATTCCCAAAGCGTAAAGAGTTGAGTAGAGCGATAGGCCGAGCACCCATAGTAATAATATCCCTGATGATACCGCCAACACCCGTTGCGGCCCCCTCATAAGGCTCAATGGCACTGGGATGGTTGTGAGATTCTACTTTCATCACGATGGCCAAACCATCACCGATGTCGATCACACCGGCGTTTTCACCCGGACCTTCCAGGATATACTCTCCCACTACGGGCAGTTCTTGAAGGAGAGGCTTGGAACTTTTGTAGGAGCAATGTTCAGACCACAGTACGGAATACATACCCAGTTCAGTGAGACTAGGTTCTCTGCCTAGAATGGTTTTTATCTTTTCATATTCTTCTAATGTCAAGTTGTGGGCTGAAATAAGATCTTTCGTGATTTCCAAGGAGATCTCCTATCAATATCTTAACGATAGAGTCTTAAGTAAAGTTAGATGGAATCAACAATGAGAGCGTATAGACTCAAATATCCTTTTCCCATCCTCAGAACCCAGCATAGACTCCAAGGCTCTTTCTGGATGAGGCATCAGTCCAAGAACATTCTTCTTCTCATTGCAGATACCAGCAATGTTTCTTAGGGACCCATTGGGATTCGCCTCATCAGTACTGTTTCCCTTGGCGTCACAATAGCTAAAAAGAATCTGCCCACCGTCTTTTAGGCGCTGATAAGTGCTGTTATCGCAGTAATAATTCCCTTCCATGTGGGCAATGGGGATTTCTAATATATCCCCTTCTTTTAACGCATTGGTATAGGGCGTGTTAGAATGATGGGTTTTTATATAGACCGACTTACAAATGAAATGGACGTGTTTATTTTGTAGCATAGCTCCTGGGAGAAGTTTGGCTTCCAATAATACTTGAAAACCGTTACAGATACCCAATACAAGGCCTCCACCATTGGCAAAAGCAACGACTTCCTGCATGATAGGGGAATATCGAGCAATAGAACCCGCTCTAAGGTAGTCTCCATAAGAAAAGCCGCCGGGGAGGATGATGCAATCGTATTGTCCCAAATGATGATCCTTGTGCCAGATCATCTCGGCCTCTGCACCCATCACGGAACTTACCCCATAGAAACTGTCCTGATCACAGTTGGAACCTGGGAAAATCACGATACCGTATTTCATATTTAGCCTTCTGACAGGTCATAGCGATAGTTTTCTATGATAGGATTCGACAATATTTTCTCACACATTTCTTTAAGCTGAGATTCAGCACGACTCAGATCCGTTTCATCAATTTGGAGTTGTATGTATTTGCCAATCCTTAGTTCAGGAATATTTTGATACTTTAAGCTTTCTAAAGCCCCTTTCACTGCAGTCCCTTGGGGATCCAATATGCTGTCTTTCAGGGTGATATAGACCTTGGCTTGATACATTCAGGCTTCCAGTTGTTTAAGTCGGTCAAGGATTTCACGATAGGATGTGGTCACGTCCCCTAAGTCTTTTCTAAAACGATCTTTATCCATAATGCGTTTTGTGCTGCTATCCCAAAGACGACAGGTATCGGGGGAGATTTCATCCCCCAAAATGATTTGATCTTTATACCGCCCAAATTCAAGCTTAAAATCCACGAGAATAAGGCCAATGGATTTAAACAGGTCAATAAGATACTGATTAATCTGATGGGCCAATCCTTCTAATACCGCCACTTCGGATTTTGTGGCTAACGTGAGGAGTTCTATGTGATCTTTGTTTAGCAAAGGATCCCCCAGATCGTCATCCTTATAGTAGAATTCCAAAATGCCGCCATCAATGTTCTCCCCTTCCTTAAGGCCAGTTCTTTTGGCCAGACTACCGGCTACAATATTACGCACAACCACTTCCAATGGAATAATATCTATTTTTTGGGCGATGACTTCCCGGTCATTCAGTATTTTGACCAGGTGAGTCTTGATGCCCTGCTTTTCCAGCCTGTGAAAAAGGATATTAGAGATAGCGTTGTTTATGATTCCTTTATCCATCAGGTCTTCACTCTTTTTGCCATTAAAGGCTGTGGCTGTGTCTTTGAAGTGGATGATCACCTCATCGGTGTGCTGGGTCTCAAAGACTTGTTTTGCTTTTCCTTCATACAATAATCGTTTTACTTCAGTCATAAAGATACCTATACATTGGGACAGGGTTGATTTAGTTTTGACTCATTGAATTTAACCTATTTTTCCCTATTCGTCAAAAGTTTTTCTGGACATGATGGGAATGCTAATTTAAAGCTTATAGATTAAGAACACTTATCACGTATCCATCCAATGGAAAATAACACCATTATCCTGCTTTTTATTACTTGCCAATGATCAGCTTTCTTTACATTTTTATAATATAGAAAAAAGGCTATTCTATTTAAAATCATATGAAAAATAATTACATAACGTGAGTTCACAATAAGTTAAAATGGCTAACTCTCTGTCGGACTAGGAAGTCCGACCTACAGGCTTTTTTAGAAAGAGTCCATTTGCCTGTAGGTCGAGCTTCCTAGCTCGACAGATACCAATTTCTTAGGCTAAACTTTTGTTAGATAGATTCTTATGTCCCGAACTCACGTTACATAGGTTAATATTATGGCAGTTGATGATCATATTTTTATAAGAAAACATGAAAAAGCTTATTCAGAAGGTAATGTTATCTTCACTGAAGGGGATAAAAGCCACGAAATGTATTTTATACTAAATGGCGAAGTGAAAGTCACCAAAAGAGTTCATGATGTCATAGAAACACTGGCTACCCTGAAAAAGGGTGACTTTTTCGGTGAAATGTCAACGTTTGCCAATCGACCGAGAAAAACAACGGTATTTGCTTCCAAAAACACTAAACTTGTGGCTGTCCAACTAGATAGCTTTCAGTCGATGATAGAAAACTGTCCCGATTTTGGCCTGAAAGTGGTGAAAACCATTTGCGGGCGTTTGGAAAGAGCCAATGAGCAAATTGAGTCGTTAATGTTTAAAAATCAGATAGACAAAGTCACCAGCATTCTTTACAATGACTCAACCGATGGGGGGAAAAGAATACTTACAAACACCACATTAAATTATCACGACACACTCACTAAAATTACTAAATTAACGAATCTGAGTAGTGAAAGTATTATTTCTTTTCTAGGCCGCCTATTCCAAGAGGGTAAGATCGAAATCTTTAAAGATAGTGATGTTCTTTTGATACGAGCGTTGCCTCCCATTGAGAGCTTATCAAAAGAATAACAAACCCTATAACTTTATGTATTTCAACAAGTCAGGGAGATCCAACTTTTGTAACGCCCGTCTTAGATGGGTGCGTACAGTTCGCGGATTCATCTGAAGCTGAGTCGCTGTTTCAGAAACACTCTTGCCTTCTAACTTAAACTTGAGAACCTTTCTTTGATAATCAGACAACGTGGATATTTGCTGTTGGGCATTTTGAATTTGTTGGATGAGATTAATGGGGTCCAGATCACTCTTTTCATTGCTAAGGGAAATGAAAAGTTCACGTTGAGTCAATTTACTGCTCGTAACAATCTTATCGATAATCACCTCGCCACGTGTCCCTTTCTCAATAAAATCGGCTTCCAACTCCTTTGATGCAGCCAGATACCTGGCATCAGGAAAAGAAGTCATAATAATGAGATGGACGTGAGGCCAATTTTTATTTATTATCCTGGCACAGTCAATACCCGATTGCTCACCTTTTAAAACAATATCGATCAGGCAAACGTCTGGTTTAAAGGGGGATTGAAAGGTTTTGAGGCAGTCATGGACGTTGTCAAACTCACCATAAAGTCTTATCCGTTCTTCTTTTAAGAGGATTTTTTTTAAAGACTCCCGATATTCTTTGTCGTCCTCCAAAATGCATATCTTAATGTTATTTGTTAAGTTGGACTCATCGATTTTCATACTATAAAAGTATCATATTTTTGAGGAATATCAAGAAGTCAATGATTACAAATGATGGAGTTTTGTAGTATAAAAGCTGGATAATCATGAGTTGTACCCAAGTAATAAATATTTATTTGTTTTTGTCAATTTTATTCCAGTTTAAAAAAAACTTTGTGTTACTCTTAAATATATCAATTGAAAATCATATTAAATTAGGAGTAAAAATATGAAAAAGTTAATAGTTATTATGATAGCAGTTTTTGCACTGTCTATTAGCGCCAGGATGGCTCAGGCCTTTGAAATTGACGGCTCCTTCCATTATGCCACAGAGCCAATTAATAGCATGGGTGATGGTTTTGGTGGAGGCATAGGGGTCGCTTTTGATTTGCTAGACCTTGGGGTCGGTAAGTTGATGGGTCGCTTCGATGTTTCTTACATTAGTGTTAGTAAAACTATTAGTGGGACTAAATTCAGTGGGGGACGTCTCCCCATTTTTGGAGGGGCAAGATTTTTATTTTCTGCATCCCCCATGTTTAAGCCTTATGCAGAAGCAGGGCTTGAAGTGAGTTTAGATGAACTTACCGCTGATACTCCTGGTACGGCAACAGCCAACGAAACTACTGTTGGCTTGGGAGCTGGAGGAGGTATTAACATCTACTTAGGGGTCTTTTTTGTTGGGGTCAATGCCAGGGCTCATTTGAATAATCTAAAGAGCTATCTTACAATCAGTCCAACAGTTGGTGTTTCCTTCTAAACAAAAGCTTTTTCAGGGATGGATTGAATGATCTCTCCCTGAAGAAGGATTCCTGCGTCATTTAGCCCACCATAACTCTTTATTAAGACAATAATTTATCTAATATAATGATGGCTTTTTTTGCTTTTTGTGTATATTATCTGAATAACAAGATCACTAGAGAAACTGAGGAGTCTATATGAATCAAGGAAAATGGGCGTTAATCACGGGAGCATCCAGCGGGATAGGCTATGATCTGGCCAATCTAATGGCTCAAGACGGTCTGAACCTAATTGTCGTCGCCAGAAGTCAAGCCAAACTCGAACAACTCAAGTCTGAACTGGAGAAAACCCATTCCATTCAAGTGAAAGTATTAGTGAAAGATCTTTCCAAACCAAAGAGCCCAAGTGAAATATACTCTGAACTGGATAAAGAGAATATCTCTATCGATATTCTGGTGAACAATGCAGGATTTGGTTCCTACGGTCCCTTCCACAAGTCCGACTTAGCCAAAGAACTGAATATGATACAGGTTAATATCACCTCACTCGCTCATCTATCCAGATTATTCATAGAACCTATGGTCAAAAAAGGGGAAGGGAAGGTGTTAAACGTGGCCTCATCGGCGGCCTTTCAGCCTGGGCCTGGTATGGCCAATTACTTTGCCGGCAAAGCCTATGTCCTTCACTTTTCTGAAGCCCTAAGAAATGAGTTGATGGGTACAGGAGTGACGGTCACCTGTCTCTGTCCCGGCGCCACCCAAACGGAGTTCTTCAAGAATGCGAGAATGGGCGACTCAGGCTTAGCCTCCCGCAAGATGGACAGCCTAAAGGTGGCTAAAATAGGGTACGACGCCCTAAAAAAAGGTAAAACCATTGTGATACCTGGCCTTTTCTATAAACTTCTGACCCTCTCTGTGAGAATGGCTCCCAGAAAGATGGTGGCGAAAATCACTGAGTGGATGATCAAGAACAGCTAATCCGCTGGGTAACAAGTATCCTTATCCCGTCCTTCCACCGATAAAGCTTTTTATCTTCCGTAGAACCTTTTTCAGCAAAGCGTAGAGCAAATAGACACTGAGCAATATGCCAAAAGGTCTCTTCAGGCCGTCCCATAAAAGATCACTATGAGAACCGATTACGACATCCGGCTTGATAGACAGAGTGGTGAAAACCAGGTTTAGAAGGAGTCCTGAGAAGATGGCGGTTAGGGTGATCGAAAGAAGATAGATGACAAGCCCTTTTCTACCCATTGTTTTCATGACGGTAGTCATGGTAATGATGTTGGTGGCAGGGCCTACAAGCAAAAAGACCAACGCGGCCCCAGGGTTCAGCCCCTTCAGGATCAAGGCGGCGGCAATAGGTGTGCTGGACGTGGCGCATGTATAGATGGGCAGGCCAATGATCAGCATGAGGAACATGGAAAAGATGGGCTGCTGAAGGTAGCTATTAAAGAAGTCATTCGGTAAAATATAGGGCTGAAGCAAAAGCCCGCTTATTAAAATGCCATAAGCCAGAGGGACAGCAATATCCGGGAGTAAGTCCTTGAAGGCATAGTTCATTCCATGGATCAGCTTTTCCCTCATTTTAGGACGCTTGTCTTCACTCACACTGGATATTCCCTCATCTGTAGAGCAGCAACTTTGATCGATAAGGGGTTTATCAGGATTATCTACATGCTTTATTGAATGGGACGCATTTTGCTTTACGTCAAAATAGTTCTGGGCTAATCCCGCCAGGATCGAGGTGATCAGTGCCGAAAGAGGCCTGAATACTGTTATGATAGGCCCTAAGAGGCCGTAGCTTATAGAGATAGAGTCCACACCGGTCTCCGGAGTGGAGATTAAAAAAGCAGAAACGGCTCCATTGGTGGCTCCATGATCTTTTAGAGAACGAGCAACCGGTATGACACTGCAAGAGCAAAGGGGTAGAGGTATGCCTATCAATGCCGCCCTAAAAACAGAAGATGTTTTCTGTTGACCCATAAAGCGATTTATGGTCTTGCCATTGAGAAAACCCTTCATCAGTCCGGCAACAAGGAAGCCCAAAAAGAGATAGATCCCGGATTCCTCCGCCACCCTATAAGACGCGGTTAATATATCCCATAAGTATTCCAATCCACTGCCTCAATCTTAGTTAAATCCAAATGATTTCTTCAATGGCAAAGCGATCCCTATAATTGAAATCTTGTAAGGCCAGGTTTGAAGCACCTTGTAGGGGCGACCCGCCTGGTCGCCCCTACAAGGTGCTGTTAATACGACGGTTTCATGGCTATGCGTCTCTACAGAACTGCCACACCAAGTCCTTATTTTTTATGGACCCATAGAATGGGCTGATTACCTTGAATGAACAAGTATTTGAAGAATCGGTAGTGTATTGAGTGACAATTGCTTGTAGGAAATGGGAGGTGATTATGATCTTCACAGGCAAAGGATAAAGGGGGAAAGTCTTGGATCGATGTCTAAGCAAGCGGTTTGAGTTACTGAAGTCCCTTTCCTGGCATTTGGAACAACTTGATAGACCAAGCCTTATATTGGGGAGTGGGAAAGGATTCTTATCACGCTCCGAGCGGATATCCATCCGAGCTCCCCTTAAAGATCAAGTCAGCAGGATTTTAGACACTTTTGCTGTTATTCCATGATCTTCCACTTGTGTCTCGCCAAGTCACCTGAATTTTGGACGCCTTGGAAGCGGCCAGAGTCAGTTCAATATATGGATTCTGGCTGAGAGCCGCTCCAGCATTCATTGTTGTGACCAGCTTTCCACCATTCTTGACGGTTATTCTGTTCACATACAGTTCAGGGATCAGCTTTTTCGTTCTTTTATCCTTCACTCGTCCAGTATTCTGTGGGTGGATCAGGATCGTACGAAGATAAACCAGATCTCCTCTTGTCTTGGTACTGATAATTGATTTT
>CAJXGR010000047.1 GCA_913053665.1 uncultured Spirochaetia bacterium | reverse complement strand
TGTCTGGCTACATTAGCTAGAATAATAAAGAGTTAGAGAAGAATGAAATAGCCCTAGCCCAAAAGAATAAACCTTGACTTTTTCACAGGTCGAGAGTATTATTCAGTCGCTCATAATCGTCCCATATCGTTGCTTTATGAGGTTATTGCCCTGACGATGACTATTATTGGCTTTGAAATTATGGAAGGCGAAAACATTAGAATATGAATGGCGAGAATGATAAAGAATGTTCCCCTTTATGACAGCTTGGTTCAAGAATTAGGTGACGTAAAAGTCAGCATCCGTGAAGACAACCTGAAAGACTACAGTGAAGATATGACTGAAATCAAGGGTCATCCTCCAGATGTGGTTGTTTCGGCTTCCTGCAAAGAGGATGTTCTCAGGGTGGTTCAGATCGCCAGAGAGACCAATACACCTATCATTCCTGTCATAGCTAAGACTAACATGGGCGGCTTATCCATCCCCAGTCAGGGTGGGATCGTTCTCGATTTTAAGAGCATGAATCGTATACTGGAAGTGAATAAAGAAGATCTCTACATGGTGATCGAGCCCGGAGTAACCTTTGGAGACGTAAAGGAGTACTTGGACAGCTATCATCCCTCTCTCAGATTCGCTTACCCCCTTTCTCCTCCTTATACGTCTGTTTTGGCCAACTGTCTTTTAGACGGACTTAATAACCTCTCCCTACGATACGGCCCAATGGGTGATTGGATGAATGGGGTGGAAGCGGTTTTAGCTAATGGGGATGTGATCAAAACAGGTTCTGGAGCCTTTAGCCCTAATTGGTGTAGCAATAGTCCACTCCCAGACCTTTCTGGACTGTTCCTCAACTTTCATGGCACAACAGGTATTGTCACAAAGCTTTCTATCCGACTCTCCCCAAAACTGAAGTATCGTAAAAAACTCTTTGTACTGGGCTATGATGTGGATGATACCTACTCTCTGATTAAGCGTCTTACACGGGATAACCTTTTTGATGATATTGGTGGACTGTCCTGGCCTTTGGGTAAGATGTTATTTGGTGTGAAATACCCAGTCTATAAAGACCCTGAAGAACCTCTTATACTCGTTTTCCTTGATCTATCCAGTAGCTACGAAAAGGAAATGTCCCTAAAGATAGATATACTCAATGATGTTTTAAAGGAGTATCGCAAAAAGGGGGCTCACTTTGAAGACCCATTTGACATTGATGTCTTGATGAAGATCAACCCGGAGTTTAGCAAGTTTGCAGACCTGCCGGCCACTCTGGACTTTCTTCTGGACCATGGAGGAGGGGGAGTAACCTGGGTGGGAACTTATGGGCCTATGTCTCAATGGGAAAAGGGGATAAAGATAGGCATGAATATACTGGAAGAAATGGGTTTTCCACCCGTTATGGTATCTCGGCCGATGAGTGGAGGACATTTTTGTGTACTGCGTTTTATTGTATTGTTCAACAAACAGGATCCACAGGAAGTCGAGAGGGTTCGCGAACTGAACTTGAAACTCTGTAACGCTGTTCTGGACTTAGGTTTCATTCCCTACAAGACTCCCCCATGGGTCATTGATCTTATGAAAGATCGACTGGATCCTGGCTTTCGCAAATGGGTGAAGGAAATACAAAGCCTCTTGGACCCCTATGGCATTATGAATCCCGGCAAATGGGACGTGTCCTGATCCTATGAATAGCCTTCCAATCTTTAAAGCATTCCCAAAGCTTAAAGAGACTGTCCCATGGATCCCTCTTGGAGACTTCCCCACAAGAGTTTCTTCCCTGTCTCGAATCAGCGAAACCTTGTCGTGTCAGTCATTCTGGATAAAAAGAGATAGTGAATCAAGCTCTCGCTATGGGGGGAACAAAGTCAGGAAGCTGGAGTTTGAGTTTGGGAAGGCGATTGAAAGAAAGGCAGAGATGATATTGGCCTATGGATCACTGGGATCGAACTTTACAATTGCCACCTGCCTCTTTGGTAAATCATTAAAGATACCCACCCATCTCATTCTTTATGACACGGTGAATACTCCATTCGTCATGGCTAACTTTAAACATAATTGTGAAATAGCCCAGGGTGTGACCCGTATTCGCTCCATTTTGTCTCTCCCATACGCAGTATCCCGTGAATTGTGGCGTCATCGTGGTGAGAGAGTCTATCTTATGCCTCCAGGAGGTAGTTCTCCCTTGTCCACACTGGGATATATAAACGCCATGCTTGAACTTAAAGGCCAGATCCATGATGGAGACCTGCCCATGCCGGATTATATCTTTCTCCCGGTGGGTACTGGAGGGACTTTTGCGGGTCTTCTGATCGCTAAAGTCTTATTCAATCTGCCCATTGAAATCATTGGGATAGCTGTAGTGGATCGGATTATTACAAACTCTATGGTTATAAAACTCTTCATATACCGTGCTGTTCGTTATTTCAATCGAGTAGCTGGTACAAATCTCAAAGCTACTGAGGTTTTTAAAGAACTCCATCTGGACTATCGCTTCCTAGGAAAAGGTTACGCCCACCCCACCGATGAGGCAAATTGGGCAAAGGACTTATTAAAAAGGGAAGAAGACGTTATTTTGGATGGAACATACACTGCAAAGGCGATGGCGGGAGCGATGGAGATCATTCGCACCGATCTGGAGCCGGATAAGAACATATTGTTTTGGCACAGCTTCAACTCACAGGATATTTCCAATGATTCAATTTCATAAAGTATGTTTCAGTAGACTACTCACTCTTCTTTATGGAGTATTTTACCAGGACAGCCTTGACATTTAGAGTATGTTGATAGATCTGAATCCCTTTCATTGTGAATCTCAAGGGGATTCTTCTGGCATTCTTTGTATAGTCCATCGTAAAATGAGTTCCTTGTGTCTCCTCAAAGTGTACGACAGTGTGTTTGCCCCTTTTCTCCTGAGAGGTGATCTGTCCTCTAAAAGCCAGAGGTCTGTCGTGTATAACAAGGCTTAATCGCTGCTCATTAGATACATCGACGTTGAGTCCACGGATATGGAAGATGAGGCTAAGTATATCAACGGCTGGATCTTTATAGGGAACCATTTTGCCTTTTTTAAAGTCAATTTGATCTTTGGCAAAAAACTTCTTCTTATTCCTGTAGAACTTTAGAAAGACATGGTTTTGATAGTTGCCCTCACTAAGCTTCTTATCGTATTTAACGGCTAAAAGTGTTTTTGGATCAAGGTAGGCGTTATGGACATCGTGCAAAGGGTAGAATGTATCACTGATTTCAGGGGTCGACTTCGTCTCAAACCTCACGTGATAATACTCTTTGCCGTCTATGAAAACCTTACCCTCCACTGAAAGGGTTGATACGGCAACATGCATCCCCAAAGTGTACATATTGTAGCGAATGGTCTCGCCCACTTTAGGCGTATATTTCTCTGGTGCACCATAAGATTGGGCTGAGAAGACAAATAGAGACAGTATAAGAACTAGTGATTTCATTGGAACTTCCTACAAAGCAATATATTATACTATTTAGCCACCATTATATAAGATTCCGTATCGCTACGATCTTTTAAGATAATGGCAATACGGGAAAATCCTAATCTACAGTCCTGTAGAGATGCATGGCCATGCGTCTCTACTTTTTGCCAAGATCAATGGTGATCTCAACCCGCCGATTTCTTGCACGGCCTTCTGAGGTGCTGTTCGTATCAATGGGTTGGTCCTCTCCATAGCCCCTGGATGTGATTTTATCCTTTGAGACACCTTTCTGAACAAGATAATCCCTCACGCGTTTCGCTCTCTTGGCGGATAGAACCTGATTAGCTCTCTTCTTGCCGATGGCGTCCGTGTGTCCGTCTACCGTGAGTCTAAAGTGATCGTATTTCATAAGGAGTTTGGCTAGCTTATCCAATTGCTGGATGTTTTCTTTTTTCAGTCTAGCCGAGTCAAAGTCGAAGAGGAGCTCGCCAATATTGATGATAATCTTCTTTTTCTTCTTCTGTACAGGGAAATTGAGGCCTTTATCCTTCAGTTTCTTTTTAATATCTTCTTCGATCCTGTCGACTTCTTTATCAGGGATTTTAGCGATCTCAACGGGGTCTGAGGACTTTTTTCGCACATCCCCATAGTCTATCCCCTTGAACTCAAGGACTGTTCCATTCATCAAGACGTAGATAAAGTCGTAGTCACCCTCGTAATAAACAGGGATGCCCTCTTTTTTGTCCCAGTAATAATAGCCCTTAAAATACCCCATCACCCTGGCTGGCAGGACTAAAGAGCTTTTGCCAAAGGGACGCTGGTTGTTATGATTCAATATATACATCACCTCAAAGACTGCACAGTCCTTCCCTCTAAAGGTTTCATCTCTCACATATCGATAATGTCCTTTGAAGGGAAAGATATAAGGCTCTGAAAGGCCAAACTTTCTGAGATCCTGGGCTTCCTCTCCCGGGGCTACCCACGAATCGCCAATCTGAAGAGACCTCTTTGGAAAGGTGGGAACGTGACGGACAACAGGGAAAAAAACGTGAGGCCCAATGTTCATCTTTCCATTTGAACGGCGTATAAACTGTGAAGAGGTGTGACGCTTGTTTTCTAATCGGTAGCCTCGGCTGGATAGATGGGGTTTGCTGTAATACAGGTACTCTCCCGATATTTTGGCCCCTGATTTAGTGTTTGACAAGACTTTTAGGCGTCCCTCATACTTAAGGTCGGTGATTCCTCTTAATTCATTGTTAATTAAAAGCTCTTGAAGGGAATAGGTTCTTATAACATACTCATCGCCAGGCTGATCCTTAAAAGTGAAGACATGGGCCGTTAAATGACTTGAGGAGAAAAGGAATATCAGGAGAAGTAATTGTTTAAACATCTTTGAAAGACCTGATTCATGTGTTAATATATATAGTATAACATTTTTATTTTATTTCATAGATGAATAAAAAAAATGTATTAAAATAGGTCAGTGGTGAATAAAAACTTGTCAAAAGATAATTATTTTTATATATTTGCCTTCAATATTTTTAACGAAAAAATAGAATCGACCGATATTAAGGCTAATCAGCAAATAACGTAGTATATTGCTTAATCCGATGACCTACTGGATATTTAACTATGACAGAACGCGAACTAAAACAATTTCTTTTAGCCCAGATTGAAGAAATTAACCGATACAAATGGATTGAGAGTGAAAAAAGAAGTTGTGATATTGGGTTTCAACAAGCCGCATTAGAATGGATCTCACAATATTCCGCCACCTTCAAAAACTATTGGGTGGGATGCTTACGATCTTTTAGCGGGCAAGGTACTGCTAAATAAGGAATAGGCATAAAGCCCCTCATTTTTATGACCCCACCTTTTTATAAAAAATGGTATAAGAATAAGTGTGTCCTCATGTCAACTGATCATTAAGGTCATTAAACCCGTTAAGATCGCAGGATCATGGTTTTATGTCAATCCATCCTGAGGGTGAGCTAGGTCATTACTGAGTTCCTCTTTATCGGCGGAGAGCCCCAATACACGAATGAGGGGTTTAATCGTTAAGCCCTGAACGATAAGAGAAAAGCAAACGATAGCAAAACCCACAACAAGTAAAAAGTCATAATATTTCGTAGGTAATTGTCCTTTTAGCCCTAGTAGGAGGGCTATTGGAATAGACCCTCTTAATCCCCCCCAAAATAGTATATGAGACCAGGAGGGGGGATATGCCAACCTTTGACCTGAAGAGTCTTTACCCCCATAAGGTCTTAGAATAAAATACAATGGATAGACTATTAGACGACCAATTAGAACAATAGCAATAGCTAGGAGAATGATAGACCAATTATCTATAAAAAGCTGGCGATCAATGGCTTGAAGCTCTAATCCAATGAGGATAAATAAAAGAGAGTTGATGATGAAATCAAGGGACTCAAAAAAAGTCTCGATGGTCATTGTGGTCTTGGGACTCATCGCCATTTTCCTTCCATAATTCCCGATGAGAAGGCCTACTGTCACAACAGCAATCACTCCCGATAAATGGAAAACATGTTCTGCTAACCAAAAAGATCCGTAGCAACTCACAAGACAGATGGTATTCTCTAAAAGGTGATCTGTTAAGCGTTTTAATATCTGATAGGTAATGACACCAATGATCAGCCCAATGCCAGCTCCTCCAAGTCCTACTTTAAGGAACTCCAAAAAGGCGAAAGGAATACTAAACGTTCCCGATTCTGGACTTAAGGTCCCAAGGACAATAAGAAAGATCACAACGCCGGTTCCATCATTGAAGAGAGATTCCCCTTCCACCATATACTTTAAATTGGGAGAGACACCGGCCTGACGGAATATAGACAGCACCGAGACGGGATCCGTTGTACAGATCAACGCTCCAAAGAGGAATGCGATCTTCATGGAATCAAATATCCCAAAGGAATAAGAGAGCTGTCCTATAATCAGAGTGGTAATCAGGACACCAACAGTTGCTAATACCCCTACCATTAGGGTATGACGTTTAAGGCGATCCAGCTGAAGATGGATAGCCCCTTGAAACAGCAATGGGGGGAGAAGTACGAAAAAGACAATATCCTTTGAGAAAGTCTTCTGAACACTGATCCCGATGAGTTCTGGTGGGATAAAGGCCAAAACAAGGCCAACAACAACCAGAGCAATGGTATAAGGGATGTGGGTCAGCCATTTGGTGAGTATACCTACAATACAGGCTATACCAATCAGTAGGATATAGTTTCCAACAGCAACAACAGCTTCTTCATCTCCCATAAATGTTCAAGGCTCCCTTCGCTTTTAAGAATATCAGGTTAAAAATAATGAAATATTAGAAAAAGTATATCAAATTAAGATCCCTAAGATTAATTGTTTCCAGACACTTCTATTGAATAAAATCCTAAAAAAACATAATATTTTAAACATTTTGATAGCTTATCATCAACCTATCGATTACATTTATTATGATAGATCATAAACTAATAAAATGAGAATGCTTATGAGTGACACATATATATACAAACAGAATGACCCATCCAATAAAGCTTTTCTATTAAAAGAAGGAAATGTCACATTGGAACTCAACGAAAAGGACAGCTTTGTACTGAACGGTCCCAATCTTCTTTTTGGATTTATGGAACCTCTTCTCCTGGAAGAGCTAGGAAGTTGCCCTCGACTTTTAAACGCTAAAATTGACATCGACTCAAGTTGTGAGGAAATACCCCCCATGGAGGTTCGATGGCTTTTAGGACAGTACGAATCGGGATTTTCAATCTGTAAAACGATTGCTCAAATACTCATTCAGTTAGACAAAATCCTCATAAAGAAAAAGGATCGATTAAGTGCAAAAGAACACCTAGGCCATGAATACTGTAAGCTCTATGCCGAAATGGTGGACAAGATCGGTGAAAGTTATAATAAACAGCGTTATCCTTGGTTAGAAGATCTTTACAGCTCGATGGTCGTGTCGGTTACCTATGTTAAAGGGAAATCCTTTTCCTCTTTGAGTATAGACTCCAATAAAAGTGCCTATGAAAAAGACTTTCAGCAATTAGATCGCTACACAAAAAGCTACTCATCAGGCGCCTACGTCTGTCAGCAGGGGGATGAAGGAAACGAGCTTTACATCCTTCGACGTGGTAAATTAAAAATCTATATCGATAACCATCCCATTACTGAGATCGATAAGTCTGGGACAGTCATTGGCGAAATGATCTTTTTCCTGGGTGAGTCACGTACAGCCAGCATTCAGGCTATAGAAGACACTTCATTAGCCATTATCAAAAAAGAAGACCTGGAGAAGATCCTTAAAGACAGCCCTAACTTCCTTAAGACCTTGGCAACAAACATCGCCAACCGGATTTTACACCACTGCAACGCCATTGAGAAGCTCAATAAAGACTTGATGGCTGGTGTATCCAATGATTCCAAAGAAAAAGACGAGCTTAGAGACTTAAGGACTGCTATATCCAATCTTTACATGAAGCATAAGGATATGGGATGGCTTTATGACCTGTTTGATGACTTATCCACAAAAATGGCAGAACTCAAGATCAAATAGACAGATATCCCGTAGAGACGCATGGCCATGCGTCTCTACGGGGCTGCTAATCCAATCCTTTGAATTCCTCACAGAGTATATCCAGACAGTTTTTATTATAAGCGGATTTTCGGGACATAAAATAGCGACACATTTCTAAATAACTAACTGAATAAGTTAACTCATTATTAAGTAAGTGTTCAAACTCATTGGCTAAACCAACAATTTGAGAGCTTGAGCCTATCTTGGTCTCCGATAATCCTGTGGGAAAACCTGATTGATCCACCCTTTCCTCATGGTGATGGACGATATTCAAGACTTCCGGATTGAAGCAATGCTTACCCTGATCCCTTATTAGAAGCTCGTATCCTCGACTTGGATGACTTCTAAGATTTGGGTCCTGGAAATCTTTATCCATTCTTTTGCCAGCCCAATATTTTTTATCTATTGTAAGATAACCCACATCGTGCAAGAGGGCGCCAAACAGTATATTTTCCAGCCTCATGCTGTCGATCAGCCCATTATTATGTTCCTTTTGCCAAGTGAGATCAATAATAAGAGCGATGATGGCCACATGGATGGAATGGGTATATAATTTCTTTGAGAACCCATAGATATGCTGAAGAGCATAACTAGGATAATCGCTGTGTGGGAATAGGTTATCGATAATTCTTCCTACTTCATCACGTTTATCGTCTTTCAGTTTATTATAATAGATATGGTTCTTTAGATGATTTAATATTTCATGATTCATGGCTTTTTTCACTTTAGGAGAGACCAAACTATCTGTTTCTTCTGTCATCTTAATATCTATTTTCCTATTGGTCATATTATCCAGCCGATCCACATCTTTTTGGGTTAAAACCTTGGCTTTACTCACTAAAAGCATCCCTTTGAAGAAGAAATCTTCGGTTAAGCCTAGTTTCTTACCCTCTTTAATCAACATTCTTAGCTCATCTGTTGTCACTTCCATTGAATCCCTCCGATGATTCGTATTCTTTCTCCTTAGATCCATGAATCATTTCTGGATCAGGATATACAAAAATACCTAGTCTCCATTGTATAAAAAATATCATAATGATACTATCAGATCGTTAAATAACGTGAGTTCGACTTTGATTATTGTAGAATTAACTTGCATTTAATATTTCTCTTGGCTTGATTTAACAAATCAAACCAGAAGAAAACTTATGTTATTAACAATAATATACCAAACTGATTTTGAATTGTCCAGTTATAAAACCTGTCACCTTTTTGACAGCCGTTTTGGTCATAGGGCGTTAATTATTGCCAGTCAATCCCTAGGGTAGTTAACGGTTTCATTGACTAAAACAATCCTAATATGATCGTTTGATTTCATCCTGTCAGACTGGGCGAACCAATGGGGTTCTTTTTTGCCAGGTATTTAAGGCGTAGAACAAGAGACCTCCAATCAGTGTCGTTGTAAGACTTGGCCAGAACAATAATAACGTGATGGGGACAAGTATAATCCACTCTATCCAGTTGGTCCGTCGGGCCAGGTAGAACATGGTGAGTGCTGAAAAGGCAATAGTCCCGAATACAGCAGATCCGAATACGAGGATCACGTAAAAGATTTTATGGAGGCCTTTTGGGAGAATGTCCAGTAGAGACGGTGATATGGATATAAGGTCACTCAGGAATGTGGGCAGATAGCTTAAGATCTGTTCCGGGATGATGTATAAGGCATCTTTCAGAATCTGTGGAGTGATGGTCCACTCACCGGCAGGCGTCCCTGAGATGAGGTCTCTGGGCAGGATTCCTGGAATAAAGGCAAACAATAAGGGGACGACATACAGCATTTTGGCGTACTTAAAAGACGTCCAGCCCGTCTTCCAGGGGTCAGCACCTGCTATGGCGGCCCCCGCATAGGCGGCGATACAGACGGGTGGCGTGATGTTGGAGTCCTGACTGAACCAGTAAACGATCATGTGGGCGGCGATAATAGCCACTCCAAGGTCTTTTAACGCAGGGGCCATCAAACTCACTGTGATCATATAAGCCGCGGTGACGGGAACTCCCATTCCAAGTATGAGAGAGGCCAAGGCAATCATTATAACGGTTAATAAAAGGTTACCCCCTGCATAGTCCGTGAGAATGGATGAAAACTTCAATCCAATCCCTGTCATAGTGATGGATCCAACGATAATACCGATGGCCCCTACTGTTGCCCCTATGATCAATGTCTGGTTCGCTCCACTGATTGCAGCTGTCCAGAAGTTCTTTAAGAGAACGATGATAGTATCAAGGAGCTTTAATCTTCTATCGAAAATATAAACTGAGATAATGACTATTGCCGTGAGAGCAATGGTATAGGCGGCGTGTAAATCATAAAACCACTCTAAGGGACCAGGTAAATGGGTGACTTTCCTGGCAATATAAAGAAATAGATCACTTCCTATTTTCGCAAGGATGATCAGCATAGGACGGGCCAAATAGAGGTTTCCCGATTGGATTCCCCTTCTGACAAAGAAAACCAAAAGGGTGATGCCAATCCCCCAAAAGGCTGAATTACCCGGCGAAAACCCGCGGATCATCATCCAGGTCACTATAATTAAGGGCATAGCCATGTACCAATCGTTCCTGAGTATCTCTTTCGCACTGGGAACGTCCTCTTCCACTCCTTTAAGATCATGCTTTTTAGCCTCAAAATGGATCATGCTGTAGACCCCCAGGATGTAGAGTAAGGCAGGAAAAATAGCCAGTAACATGATGGTAACATAGGGTATTTCAGTTATTTCCGCCATAAGAAAGCCCCCAGCCCCCATCACAGGGGGAAGGAACATCCCAGCGATGGAGGCAGCCGGCTCAATAGCTCCTGCTACATGGGGTTTAAACCCGGCTTTTTTCATCATAGGGATGGTGAATATCCCTGTAGACACCGTATTGGCTATGGCACTCCCCGATATGGATCCAAAGAAGGCTGAGGCAATCACTGCCACCTTGGCCGGCCCTCCAACAGCTTTTCCAGCTACGGACAACGCAAAATTAATAAAGAATTGGGTCACCCCATATTCCTTTAAAAACGCCCCAAAGAATATGAAAATAATCACATGGGTGGCCATCACGTAGGCCATCACGCCAAAAACCCCATCCTTAGCGATAAATAATTTAATCGCCATTTCTTTAATCGGCTCAGTGAAGCCTGAGAGTTGAAAGGCTCCTGAATTAAAGCTCCAGACAATCACTTCCACAAAGTTGGATCGGAAAAAAGCATAGAGGACGAATAGGAAGGCTAGAAACCAAGCCGCTTGCTTTATCTTTTTCGTATCCACTTTCTTATATTTCATTATCCCTAGAATAGAGGCAATCAGAGTGCCTAGAACCAAGTCAAAGACAGTCAGGTTCAGATATTCCGGTATATAAGGAGCAAAATAATCATACAATAAAAAAAGAATGGATATAAAAGCCAAGGACCAGCCTAACACTCTCCTAGCCACTTCAAGGGATATAAGGACGCCAATCACACCAATCAGATAGTCCAAATCGTTCTCGGCACCAGCCCTCGTATTGAGATTGGCAAGTTGAGTGATCCAGTAAATGACCGATAAGACAACACCTATTAGGAAAACAATATCAGACATCACGGGCTTGAGATACTCTTTAGTTTTATCTCTAGGAGGGAAATAGGGTCGAATAAAAATGTAGATGAGGAAGAAAACGCCACTCAAAGTACCGATCCAGCCTAAGGCTTTTTGAACCCTTCCGAGGGAGAGCATGATCCCAAAAACGTCTATCTCATGATTATAGTGATCTTTATAGATGACCTCTCCAGCTTCTATGAACACGCTAAATTGGGCAATCCAATAAATACTTAAGCCAATGGAAATTAAAAGCAGTATATGCTTGACAAATCCAGGCCAGGCCACCGATCTATTGGCTCTATGATGGATGATCAATATAAATGTCAGAAAGTACAATATAAAAAGAACTCCAGCCAGATAGTCAACAATATAACCGATGTCTTTTTTGGCTGTGATGACTTCCAAACCAAAGAGCTGAGAGATCCAAAAGCTTATAAGCCCAAAGGAGACAGTGATCAGGCTGATGTCTAAAAGGATGGAATCTTTAGGCTTCTTGGACATACCAAAGAAAGGGAAAAATATAAACACAAGAGAAAAGGTGACTAGTACATAGATTCCCAAATGATATTGAGGATTCATGGGGGTGATTCCAGCACTCCATAAGTAATAAAAGACCATCCCAAAGCTTAAGGAGAGTGCCAGCCATTTCCAGAAGCCTGTTAACTTTCTTTGGCTTCCCACTTCTTTTTCTAAAAACTTGTCTACTTTTTCTTTGGCCTCTTGGCTTAAATCCGTGTGTTCCTCAGACATAGCCTACCTTGTGTGTTTATTTATGTTATCATGAAATGTAGGGGCAGACCCACGTGTCTGCCCCTGTGGGAGGGTGAACACGTGGGTTCACCCCTACAATACTTAATCATAAAGGGATTTACTTGGCAGTTGCATTAGCTGGGATGGTTAATCCCATTTCCTTCCAGAACTTAGCCGCTCCCTTATGAAGAGGAGTCACGATTCCTGTTAGACCACCCTTCACGGACATCTGCTTGGCAGTTTTCTTCACATTGATCAGATACTTCAAGCCGTCATCCGTAAACACAGCCTTCATCGCCTTATAGACCGTCTCTTCACTCACATGGGCTCCAACAACCCAGAGAGCTGAGTCAAAAAAGGAATCCACCTCTTTGTCGACGCCTTTATAGGTCTTGGCGGGGATTTTTAAGGGCTGATAAAAGGGGTGTTTTTTAGTAAGTCCAGCCTTCACTCCAGGTTTGTAGACATCCAACATGATGATGTCATGGGTGCTGGAGAGGTTGATGAGAGCGGATGTGGGATAGCCAGCCAAAATCCACATGGCGTCGATATGGCCATCCTTAATGGCTTGAGCGGCTTTATTATACCCCAAGTTAGAGGCAGTGAACTTTCCCCATAGGCCAACGGTCTCAAAGTATCGCTGAGCCGAGGCGGCCGCACCCGAACCGGGTCCACCAATATCTACTTTTTTACCCTCAAGATCCGCCACAGACTTGATCCCACTCTTTTTAAGAGTAGCCAGTTGAGCCGGGGCTTTATAAAGAAACGCGATGGCTCGCACATTGGTATACTTCTTGGTATCCCCTGAGAGTCGTCCATTACGGGCTAAGTAGGTGTCTCCTGAATAGGCAATTCCAAAATCAGCCCGACCACTGTCCACCTTACGGATGTTTTCAGTGGATCCGGCCGATGACTGGTTGGATAAGCTAAGACCGGGAACATGTTTACTGATGTAAGTGGACATTCCATTAGAAAAGTACTGAAACGTCCCTCCACTGGGCCCACCCGTGAACTTTAAAAGCTTTTTACCTCCTTTATTATCAGAGGTTTTAGAAGACTTGCTTCCTGTCGATTTATTGCTCCCTGCAGGCTTCTTGCAAGCAGAAAACATTAAAACGAATATCACTAAAAAGCTAGCTAATAGAAAACTAAACTTATTGTTCATAACTACCCTCCATAGGTTCATTTATCATGAAAATAAATATAATATATCAGAAGGTATTATGTTTTTTTTATTTATTTTTAACGAGTCTGATTAATAAGAAACCGAGAGGAACAGGAATCCCTGAAATAATTTCTTTTGGGCTTCAAACGTCCTCAATATTGAAGGTTTTCGAGCGGATGATGGCTTCCATAGAGTTTAAAACTACTTCTAATTTTAATTAGCAAAGCTGGCCACTTCCACAGAGCGTTTAACTGCTAATCGCTTACGATCCTGTTTAATACGCTCAATTTCATGGAGGACATCGGCTGTCATGTAGCTTTCTCCACAATGAGAGCAAGTCACTATAGGGACGTTCTCAATGACCAATAAATCTTTGCTTTTCCCGTAAGTTCTATTTATTCCCCGGATTCGGGCACTTTCATGCCCGCAAATGTCACAGATCATTGATCATCTCCTCATTGACAATATCTACGGTAATAATGACTAACTTATCAGTTATACTCAATTTAGCAATGATCTCCACATTGCCATCCTGAATAGATCCGCTGATACGGTATTTCCA
>CAJXGR010000046.1 GCA_913053665.1 uncultured Spirochaetia bacterium | reverse complement strand
TTATTTTCGGTGCGGATAGCATAAGCCGTAGCCCGAATAAGTTTTCGGCCGGCCACGGCTTTAACTAAAATCTCTTTGAAATTAGTTTTTTTATTATATAGATTTTTAGCGGAGTGGTACATATTGGAAACATCCACTAAAATTCCCACTCGTTGTTCTTTATGTTTTATCATAATTATTATTTTTTCTTTTCTTTATTATTTGAGAAAATTGTAATATTAAAAACTTTATCAAAATTTTTATTTTTTCTTTCAAATGTTGTTATTATATATTTTCCCTTTCCACCCTTACTTGTAAAAGCAAAACTTGTAGAAATTAATTTTTTTAATTTAAATCTTTCAAAATAAAAATAACAAGTTAACAACAACAATAAATAAATGAATCAAAATTATAAATAATAAAAAGAAGATTATTTAACATATTAAGGTTAATAAAATGATCCTTTTAATGATAATTCATAATTAGCTTATGATAAAAGTAGATTGAGATTTTAAGAATAATATTAAAATTATTAGCTGTAGCAATAGTATCATTTAACTCTGATTCATTAAATGTCTTTCCACAGGCATCATCATCGGATATATCACAACTTGTGAATAAAACAGCTAATAAGCCAATCATTAATATTTTCAGATAAATATATCCTTTCAATGAATATTTCATACTAGCTTCCTTTGTAAAGCGCAAGCAGAGTTTTCTCTGGATTATCCCAGAATAATTATTCCTAACATGGTGTAATCTATCCAAAATAAAGTTAACAATCAAGTCATAAGCAAATAAAGTTATCTTGTTTCATAGTGACCTTATACTAAACTGATTATGATTTGTCATAGCCCCCTTCGACAAGCTCAGGGAACAGATTGGTCGTTGAGCCTTCGGCGTGAGCTCAGTCGAACGCTTGTCGAAACGACCCAAAACGGGTATTTTATAAACGTTTCAGTATATAGTCAAGTATAATAAAGGGGCTTTATCTTTTATGAGAGACTTAATAGCTTGGCCTGTTCTTCGCCTGATATTCGCCTGTCTCTTGCCTATTTGTCAGGTATGAATTATAGACGATACGATTTCGTGGCAAATCATCCAGTATCCATTCATTCGGTTGGAAAGCCTGAGGGGAGAATAGATTTGTATATGCTTTTCTATAAGACAGATAGGCGATTATAGCTTTTGGTCTGTAGTGAAAGACTGGCTTCTTGAGATAGATAGGGACATCCCTAAAAGTATGTTCAGAGCAGGGCTATTTCATTCTCCTGATCATTGTTTATCTCAATTAGGGACTGAACAGACAGAATGTCTGTTCTACCGGTATTTTAAGAAAAATTAGAGAAAAATGAAATTGCCTTCCATATTAGGGTTAATCTACGAATGATGCTATTTGTTCTTTTTTAGAAGCCCTTTTGTCAGGTGTTTTTAATAAAGTAATGGCGTGGGACACGGTTGTAAGATCCTTTTCTCTTAAAAAATTAATGATCCCCTGGTAGAAAAGATAAGAATGGCCTATGGCCTTTTCAATCACCCATACAGCCTTTATCATTAGATCTTCATCCACTTGCTGTTTGTCGCGTATTGCCAAGCCCATTGCTAGCAGACGAATCAAGGAATAAAAAAAGATCGTTAGAAAATAAGCCTCATGGAGAGTGTACTTAATAAAAGTTTTGCGTAAAATGAAAAATACCAGATAATTCTCCAGGATGTGATCAATGTCTTCCTTGGCCTCATGGTAATAATCCCAGTAGTATTGAGTGTATATTTCTACACTTTCGTTGAGCTTGTCATCGGCCTGGTCGAACCTGAATGTTTTGGCGATATACATAAATATCTCTTTCAATTCCTTGTTTGGAACACTGGGTATGCGTAGGTTCACAAACTCCTTGAGAAGAAAGACCTGATGATCAATGCTAGAGTGAATCTGTTTAATATCGTCCTTGAAAAAAGATTGCTGGATGATACTTCTGTTGAGCTGGATAGTATCATTTATCTGATCTATGGTTGGCTGATCCAATGCCTCCAGTCTTTTTACCGTAATACCCAACAGGATAAGTCGCTCTTCAGTCGTTAGAGAACGGGTTTGCAGGATTTCAATGAAATGAGGCTCCAAATGATAATAAAATTGAACTATATCCTTCCGATCAAATATCTCTTTGGTAATATAGCAATAATACAAGTCTCCGTGAGCAAAGAAAAAGTTATCCGGGTTCTTTACCATAACAATCTTCTCTCTATTTTTCAGCAATTTAGCAGCACTTGGACATGAAAAAGTGATGGACAGCTCTTTTCCCAAAGGAGTTTTATAGATAAGTCGAGGGAAAGCTTTACAAATATCTGGTAAGATCTCAATTCCATGATTTTTGTGAAGACCACAGAGTCCATTGGGTTCCAGCATTCCGCATTTCCCCTCTACAAACTGGATGATAGAATAATACCCATGTTTGGCCTTTTCATCCCCCGGATCAACCTTCTTGACAGTATCCTTAAAAAGACGCTTTTGATTGTTCCTGGAAAGAACATAGCTTAAACGATCATGGGACTTCTTATCCAGACCAATTTCCCAACCACCACAACACTCACCGCTTTGACTACACTGATACGCCAGCATCGTGCTGGGTACATAAATATCCTCTTGCTTCATAAATGAAATCCTTTTCATAAAGTTTGGAGCTTATAATATATCGGTTGTTCTATTGGCTGAATCAAGTCATGGAAGTCAAATAAATCAGGAGGCTGTCGTTTTCTCTTTTGTGACGTCTATAATCTGAAGCTCTCTAAACTCACCTATCACAGGGTTTTGGGCGGCAAACTGGACTCGAATATAATGATCTGTATAACCTGTATAAATCCCCTCTTTTAAGGCTTTTTCAGTTAAAACACGGACAGGGTGATCCCTAAAACCCTCCCTATAAGCTTGATTAAGTTGGTCAGAAAGCTGTCTTACCTTTAGACTACGTTCAGATTTGATGGCCTCCGAGATTTGGTCTTTTAACCCGGAAGCGGGGGTTCCATCTCTCATAGAGTATTTAAAGGTGTGGGTATGGGTGATAGACAAATCCTCAATAAGTGTGAGGGTTTCAATAAAATCCTCTTCCGACTCCGAGGGGAAGCCAACCATCACATCGGTCGTGATATTAATGAGCGGAACACGTTCTCTTAGATTGTTAACGACGTCTTGATAATCCTTTCGGTTATACCCCCTGCCCATCAGCCCTAGGATACGATCACTGCCGCTTTGTAAAGGCAAATGAAGATGAGAGCATATCTTAGGGTGGCTCAATAAATCCAGGATGGCAGGAGTCATTTTATTAGGCTCCAAAGAAGATAGATGGATCCTGAAATCCCCCTTTGTGTCCAATAATGTCTTTAGCAAAGAGGATAAACTGATCCCCTGATCCATATAATCGCCTATATTGATTCCAGTCAGCATAATCTCCTTATAACCAAAGGCAATCAAGTGCTGGACAGTATGAATGATGTCTTTACTGGGCCGACTCTCCCCCCTACCCCGTGCTCTGGGGATTTTACAGTAGGAGCAATGTTCATCACAACCATCCTGAATCTTTAGGTAACTTCGCGTGTGAAGAGTGTTTTCAGCGGCCTCATAATGGAAACGATTGCCTGGGATTTCATCAATGTCTACAGGAGTTTGGTTTAATGTGTTGTGAACAATATTAAAGAGGTCGTATTTCTTATCATTCCCAATGACAAAGTTAACCCCATCAATGTTTTCAACAGTCTCCCGCTCAGTCTCCGCATAACAGCCCGTTACATAAAGAAGGGCGTCCGGGTTGAGTCTGTGGATTCGATGAAGTAAATTACGGGACTTGGCATCACTTTTATTTGTGACTGAACAGGTGTTTACGATGTAGACATCAGCCTTATCATTGATAGAGACAATCTCATAGCCGTTTTTTGCAAAGCCTGAAACTAAACTATCCGATTCAAACTGATTTAAACGACAACCTAATGTTCCAAAAGCAATTCTTTTTTCTTTCACGTGTTGACCTTAATGGTTTAAACAATGAAGATAATTAAGGTGATACCATTGTCAACACTTTTATTCCATTTGCAGGTTTTCAGGCAGTCATTATAGGAGTTGATTATGGCTTAAGCCCCTTTTCCTCAACGAATAAACTAAAGAAAATACTATTTAGTTTGCCCTGCTCGGCTTCATAATTATTATACTTTTCTTTGATTTTAATATTAAGCTTCCTAAAAAGCGATTCAGTCTGCTTTCTGATGATTTTTGACTGAATAGTATCCTGAGCGTTTCGTATAAAAGAGTTCTTAAATGTTCCATGTTCATCTTTTAATTGCTTTTTAATCTTATCTTTTAACTCAAACTTACTGGCTTTCAATAGTCGATCAAAAAGCTGATTGGCACTTTGGTAAATAAGATAAACCTCAAATTCATAAGGTTTTCCCAAAATTGTTACTTTTTTAAAGGTCCCCAAATTAAAATAGGAGATCTCTTCAAACTCAATCTCATTGTTTCTTTTAATATTAAAATTGGGATAATCTATGTTGACAATTCTCCCGGTTCTTAGCAGGCGACTGATATGCTTTTTCAGCTCAGGTGTCAGATTATTCTTTCGTTTATGACGGGTATTAATCTTAAAGTAATTTTGGCTGCTGATCACATCAATGATTTTATCAATAACCTCAGCCTTTCTTTCTATTAATTCATCCCGAACATCCGGATTGATAAAGGCAAGGTCAATTTTTACGGAGGAAAAAAACGTACCATAATGTGGGTTTTTGTAAGAGGTTAATGAAAAACTCTTATACTCTTCAAACCAATAGGGCTCATTTTTGTCTCTTCCTATGAACCTGAAATCCTTAAAAAGATAAATAAGCACTATTAACACGACAAGACCAACAACTCCCATAACTATTTTTTTTAAGCTATCGGGTTGGAGTAATCTCTTAGATAATGGCAATTGAATTTGACTTACTTCTTCTTCAGGCATAAGTTTAAAACTCCCCTTTAGTTCTTTCTTTTGATTCGATTCATGTAAAACTCTGTAAAATACAGATCTTTAATCTTGCCTTCAATTAATAGAGAATTGATCTCATTAATAAGTTCCTTTTTGAGATTGAATTCCCGTTTTTCGGCGGTATTAATATCCTGATAGGTCTTGGAAGCAATGATCAGTTGAACTCTATCAATGATTTCAATATTTCTATCAGCAAGCTCATCCGCTAAACTGCTATCTCCTTCATCAAAGGCCATATAAAAACTTAATTTAACAACCGTTGACAGATCATTCAGCCAAATCTCAAACTCTTTGTCTTCATTTTGCCTAACGTTTGGGAATTTGTAAACATCAAGTATCACCGGTTTTAGTGGTGTAGGAAGGGTAAATATGTCTTCATCAAATATCTTTTTAAGACGTACTTTACTGTTTTCCTCTTTTGCCTGGAAAACCATTCCTGGTATAAATAGAATGGCAGCTAATGAGATAGCCAGCACTATAGTGACTTCAATGGCGTTAAAGAAGTTTTTTAGCTTTCTTTTCTTTTCCAAATCACCTTGTGAGAGAGGTTTATCCTGGTCTCCCTTGTCTTCATTATTTTCTTCATTCTCTATATCCTCTTCCTCTGCCATTTTATACTCCCTAGTAATTATATTAATACCAAGTGATTAAAATGGTTTAATGAATCTGATAATCCTCATATACCAAATTATAACAGGATTCACATTTTATATATAAGTTCACTTAGTTATCAAGTTGAAAATACTTTGTATAAACAGTAATTCATGTCTAAGCTTCGGAAAATAAGTAAAAATAATTAAAAAAATCTTCGTGCCCATACTAAAATCAAAAGTATACTATCAATATTGTGATAACATTATCTACTGCATTATAGATTAGCAAAATACAGATTTACCAGAAGATTCAAAGTTATAGTAATCCATTTTTTTTCCCGTTAACTAAAAAAAATAGTTGACTAAGTTTTGATTTATTTGTAATTTAATCTTGTTCACAATGAATTAATGGATAATGTTCGTTTAATATAAAAAGGAGAACACATATAATGAAGAGGCCTATTCTTAAGTTTACGATTCTTTTTGCATTACTATTTTTTTTAAGTATATTGGTTTTATTTGGCAATGGCAATAATTATACCACCAGGTATTTTGAAACCTTTCGCTATGTGAACAAGGGTAACAACTCGAATCAAATATACTTTATTAACGAACTTACAGAAAAACAAATTAATCATAAATGGTATATTCAGGTATATTATGGGTCTGAAGGAGAATGGGTTAAGTTCGAAAAATATATGGCCAGTAATGATAAAAATAAACCAAATGGCTCTCGCATACAAACCATTGAAAATACTCTGTCGATTAAATCCATTCCACAAAATCCGAATCCTTTAAATATCTCTTCTACTGATGATGAGAATAAATCCTAGTACCCAATCTCCTTTTAATATGACTTAGGTTATTGACCTATTTTTCTACAACTGGAATAATGTATACTAAAAAGTTTATAAATTGTCGCCCCGTAGAGACGCGATTAATCGCGTCTCTACGGGGGCAGGTTTTATAACCGGACAAATTAAAATCAGTTTGGTATAGTTTCCTATTCTCTGTATGAGAAGACTTTATTTTGCTATAAAATGAATGGCTTTTAGATCATTGATCTTTTTGATGTCATTTTCCTAAAAGCTTATTACCTTTAGATCATGTCAAAAAATACCCAATCTCCTCCTATAGCGATATATGGTGTCCATCCGGTGATGGAAGCTATAAAGTCCAAGAAGAAAGTATTGGAAGTTTGGGTTGCAGAGAGTCGAAATCCAAGAATTCTCAAGATTCAGGATCTGTGTTCACAAAATAATATTCCCTGCTACCTTAAAACTAAAAATGAGTTCAAGCAATGGGAGTCAAAGAATCATCAGGGAATCATCGCATTTCTTTCTCTTAACACGGTCCAGTACTCATCATTAGACAATTTCTTCCAAGAAAACCAGGTTCATACACCTTATCTTTTTATTTTATTAGATTCTATCACAGACCCAAGAAACCTGGGAGCCATTATAAGAACTTGCGACTACTTCTCTGTGTCAGGCGTGATCACACAGACTCGCCGTGCCGCCCCTATCACATCCATTGTTCACAAAACCTCGAGTGGAGCCTTATCTTTTGTCCCTATTATTCAAGTTGCCAATATGACTCAAGCAATAAATTGGCTAAAATCTAAAGATACATGGGTTTATGGTATGGATGTATCTACAGATACCCATATAAATGAATGTAATCTAAAAGGAAATATCGCTCTAGTCCTTGGATCAGAAGGAGAAGGTTTGAGAAGACTCGTTCGTGAATCCTGTGACTTTCTTGTAAGTATTGAAAATTACGGCCATATCGATTCCTTAAATGTCTCTGTAGCGAGTGGAATCGCCCTGTATGAAGTTATGAGGCAACGATCCAATGTTTAATCAGTTGAAGTCCTATTTTCGTAGAGAAATGAATTCCGGTAAAAACAAGATCAGCTTTTTGCCCCACAAAACTATATTACTAGTTGCCATTATTGGCCTCGGCTTGTGGAACAGCCTCATAAAGTATGAAAAACCAATCATTTATTGGATACTCTTTTCTATTATAATAATCTATGGTCTTATAATCCTCTTTTTTAGTCACAAGAGTTCAAGAAAAACAGAATAGATCGTTTATGATTGGGTCTAACCCAAAAAAAACAATGAACAAAAAGATAATAAACATTCAGATCAACCGACTTCCCAAAAATCCTGGTGTTTATCTTATGAAAAATCGATTGGATGAAATCATCTATATCGGGAAAGCAAAAAACATATATAATCGTGTTAGATCATATTTTTATAAAAGCCAGAACCACTCACCCAAGATTAAGAATCTTGTAGAGGAATTGGTCACTATTGATTTTAAACCAACTCCCACTGAACTCGAAGCCCTTATATTGGAATCCAGACTGATTAAATCCTTTTTACCCAAATATAATCGTCAATTAAAACAATACAAAAACTATCCATTCATCAAAGTGAACTTAAAAAATGAGTTTCCCAGGGTTTATTTGACTTATGACTGTCCTGATGACGGGAATTACTATTTTGGCCCCTTCAATAAAGCCTATAGCCTGGTTGAAGATATACACTTAATCAATAAAATCTTTAAATCCAGAACCTGTAATCATAATATCAAAGTCAATCCAATGGATCACAGCTGTTTGTACGATCAAATTGGCCAATGTGTGGCTCCATGCAATGGTTCAGTCGCTAAAGGTAAATATAAAGAACTCATTAGTGAAATTATTGACTTTCTGGAAGAAGGAGAATCGGATGTTATTGAAGATTATCTGAAACACACTAGTGATAAAAAAAAAGACCTCATTGCAAAGCAGTTATTTGAACAAGCCCAAAAAATCCAGAGGGATCAAAATCGCCTAAACCATCTCATCAAACAGAATCGACTCTTGAAAGACGCCCAGCAATATGCCGATTCAGTCCTGTTAATTCGGGAAAATGATTTACACTTTGCCTTTCACATCAGCGATGGAAGAGTCAAGAACAGGTTTCCCCTGGACCAGCCTTCTCATCTCATAGACTCTCTCAATGCAATAACAGATCAATCCAATGATACCCCTGGACAACTACTTCCTGGAATAGAATCAACCGGTCAGCTTTTTAGTCCCCTTTCAAAGGAGTGTCTGGACGAAATGAAGATTATAATACATTGGATTCGCTCTGATCAGGGTAATCATCTAATCATTCCTTCAAAATCTATATCAAGCTTTCTTGACTCCCTAAAATCCAATACTATCCGACAACTATCCGATATTTATTCATTAGCACCCAATTATCTAGAGTCGCAAATTGTATAACTTAAGCGAGAATAAAAAACGAGTTGCATCCAGAAGAGAAATGAGTTATATTTCAATTGTAGTTATCACTATCACAGAGGTCCAAACCATTGATCCACATCCAGGACAACATACGATACTATTATGATAATATTACTGTCCCTATTCATAGAAATAGCCTGAAGTTAAATCCTACCTTTACTCTATCCAATACTCAAGAAGAAGATGGAAATTATTATATATTAATATTTAATCGTCATCAACTATTAGATCTTATCAAGGAATATAAAAATCATTCCTTGAGATTTACATATAAATATAGCGGTAAAGGTAATTTGGCGTGGATGCTAGATCATTTGGCTGAGTTCAATGGAAACAAGGTAAAATTAATCTATGACTACAGTCACTCAAGACAAAGAATCCTGGAAAAACGATTCTACAACGTTCATTTCAGCCTTTTAAAAAAAGAATCATATGATCCCAGCGAAATGCTAAAAACAATCTATTACTATCGACAGGGACAAGTCTATTATGTTGAAAAGTTTAGTCCTTCAGGAGAACTGATTAGCTCAATATATTATCATGAAAACGGCTTAGTCGTGAAATAGTTATTCAAACTGATCGATGGTTCTAAGATTCTCAGGGCGATTTGACCTAAATATATTAGCATTATACTTTTTAGTGATATGATAGACAATTTTCTTGTTATTGTTATGAGAACTTTGACGGATGGGTCTAGCTTGTCTGGGTAAGCGAATGGCGAATTTATAAGGAAATAAATATCGGCACCATTGGTCAGGATTTACACTCACTCCATTAACACGTAACTCCCAATGAAGATGAGGACCTGTAGAAAGCCCTGTCGTACCCACTCGGCCTATCAACTCTCCTTTCTTGACCGATTGACCCACCTTCACATGAATCCTGGATAGATGGTAATAGGCTGTGTATATTCCTTGTCCATGGTTGATGAGGATAGCATTCCCTCGAATACTATAATGAGCAGCAACAGCAATAACACCATTGTTGGAGGCTTTTACAGGAGTCCCTTTCGGCCTAGAAATGTCTATGCCCCTATGGTAGGCCCGTATTATAGTGTTTTTCCCCAAAATGTAGGTTCTATAACGACCAAAGCTTTTAGCACGTCTTCTTGAATTAGGAATGGGCCATTTAAACAATCCCACCCAACGTTTTTTAGGGGTTGAAGCTTTAAGGTGTTGGTTGAAGAAGTTTCTTTCTATTATTTTATTATTCCCTTTCAGTAATTTCCTTTTGTTTTTTGGCAGATTGACCCGAACACTCCCCCTCCTTTTCTTCTTTCGCTTTTTCCAGGTCCTGGTGTAACGCCTTTTAATCCGTAAATTATACTGGAACAAGAGGGGCGTAGCGTTTTTTGGAAGAGCTAATACTCGTAACGCAACCAGTTTGGGTAAGTCCTGAACGTCAAGACCCACAAATCCACGATATACATTGTCTTCGACTTGATAGAACTTGATTTGTCTATTGCCAAAATTAGCGGCCATAATACTTAAAGGAGTCTTTGCTGTTAAATAGACAGCAAAAGTGCTGCCTTGAACAGGATGGATCGTAGTGACACTCACTGAAAAGCTCTTTAGATTTGAAGGCAAGGGAGTGAGTAATTCATTCGTCCAATAAATCTTTTTATAGTAACGACTTGTTTTGAAAGACCTTTCTTTGGGATATAAAGGGTTTAGCCCATCATTTTGCAAATAGCTTCTATTCTGGATTGTTTTATGTTTAAGTCTTTCAATTTCATATTTACTTAAAACGTGGTTAACGATTTTTTCTTCACGTTTGATAATCTTTGTATAGTTATTAGATTTACGATTGTTTATCTTATAGAAATCTTCTAATATAGTACGACGAGCTTCATCTTTTCCTATAGAGAGACGGGAATTAGAGTAAATATTAGTGAATGGAATTGATAAAGACATGAACAGCATTAAAGAAAAGGATACTTTGGGTAAATAAAAAGTCAGTTTAACCATTTTCGTTTATCTCGACGAAAAATAATATTTCTTTAATGGAAGGTCTGAAAATCATTATCTTATGAATGATAGACAATCCAATGTTCCAGGAATCCATTAAAATGACTCCATCAAAATGGTTCAATACTATATGGGTATTTTTCTTTATATTTATTGCAAATCCTTGTGGAGCCTTTGACTTTGAAGTTTTAACCCTCAAATTATCACAGCGATATGAAAAAAGGGTGAATAAAATCGCTTTGAAAAACGGCATGACATTCATACTCTTTTATCGCAAAGAAAGTCCTACAGTAACATTACATATCAGAAATCGTGTGGGATCCGTGTATGATAAACCAGATCAAATTGGAACAGCTCACATGTTGGAACACATGATGGCTAAAGGAACACACAGAATAGGTATCCAAAATTATCAAAAAGCCCAAACATCGAAAGATAGTACTCAATATATAATTACTTTAGCCCCTCAATCTCTAGAACTTTGGGCCAAAATTGAATCGGATCGTATGCAGAACCTTGTGTTCAGAGGATTCTATAAAGAACGTGACGTCATACTGGAAGAAAGATTAAAGACGTATAGAAATAGTCCCATGAATCTTCTAAAAGAAAAATTACTCAAGAAAGCTTTTCCTGATTCACCCTACGGCCAATCCAATATCGGAACTGCCAAGGAGATTCAATCCCTTAGCCCATCAATTCTCAGGGCGTTTTATAAAGATTACTACCGTCCAAAAAACTTTATCATAACAATTGTTGGCAACTTCAATCCTCAAAGAATGAGTGAAATCATCGATCAATATTTCGCAAGCATCCCTTCAGGGAAACAAACTGAACCTGTCAAAATGACATCACACAGACCGATGAACAAAAAGAATGTTTCTATTGAAGGTAAAGAAAATATCATCATGGTGGGGTTTTATGCGCCTCCTGCAACGGATCTTTCTGCTTATCCTTTGCGTGTCATTAAAGCCATCCTTATCCGATCAGTCCAGTCACGATTATACAGGTCTCTTGTGGCAAATGATTTAGCCCATTCTGTCAGGGTTTATTCTCTTCCGGGAGTCAAATCGACTCATCTTTTTACGATTATTGTGAAAGCCAAACGTAATTATTTTATAAAATCCATTGAAAAAATCGTTTTTAGTGAAATACTTATGTTAAAGAAAATCAAAAAACGTGAACTATTGCGAGCAAAATATTATATTTATGATGATTTCATTCGTGATCTCTCATCGGATATTGCCTTAGCTGGTGACCTATCGTACTTTGAAGACGTTTATAGTGATTGGAAGGACTTTTTTAACTTTCCAGACAGAATAAAACAGGTTAAACTCAAGGATATTCAAAGAGTGGTTGACCAATACATGGTCTCAGGTAATAGTATTGCAGGAATTATGAGATCAACTCACTAGGTGAATATAAATCATTGGTTGATATTATTTCAAATATATAAAGGTAAATTATGAAAAAACTGTTAGTTAGCCTTCTATTTCTTATATTCGTATTGAGTCCATCTCTCTATTCCCATAAAGGGTATTTCAAATTCCGTACTTACGGAAGCCTTGGATACACGGGTGGAGGCAACGTAAACGTTGGGAATGGCAGTCTTTTAAACTATCGACTGGGTATACAGCCGTTTTATCAGTTCAGCAGAACGGTGAGTATTGGTCTGGACCTTGGGATTATGCACAGCTTTACAACTGACTATTCATCAACAACCATTACGAAAGGGCGATCCCGGTTTGGCAAATCACGTTTTTTTCATAGTCTCGCAATGCTGGAGGTTTCATTTGCCAAAAATGTTTTCCTGATTCAGACTGGTATTGGACCCTATTTTGGACTGGGTGACAATAAGCAAACGGATTTTGGGTTTATGCTCACGCCAGGCCTGGATATTCCTATTGGCCGACATCTATCATTACCGATTCTTAATAGATTTGAGTTCATCTTTTCTGAGCATACTTTAATACCCATTAATCTGATGGCCGGGATTACTTATCGATTCAGGTAAAACCAGGGCTGATGAAGCTAATTATCATTATTGCCAGTGTACTCACATTCTTATCAAATGTCTATGGCGATACTCAAGTCAATGTAAGAAAACAAACTTTATCACTTGATTCCATTCATTTGCCCCATGTAAGACATGTAACTTTAGCAAATGGACTCACTATTTACCTCAAGAAAACCCATGATCTTCCTCTCATTCGTATGACAGCCCATTTTGGGATAGGTTTATCCTCAAATCCATCAGCGAAATATGGACTCACAACACTTCTAAGAACTTTGATCAGAAGGGATTTATTTAGGCAAATTAGAAAGATTAATGGATACGTCAATTTGAAGCATCCTCTCCCTAAAATCTACTCCTCAGAATCCCATGACATTTCAAGTATCGAAATAGATGGAATATACGACCTCTCAGACACAAGTTCAAGAAGACTCTTTAAAAGAACTTGTCAAAGCTTTGCAAAAGCATTGTTTTCTACTGATATAACTAAAAACAGGGTTCTTGCAAACAAACGACATCTTCTCAAACAGCTTGGTATATGGGTGAATAAACCTGATCTGTATATCAAACATTTAGCCAGATACCACTTGAATGACCCCGATTTTACTCCAAACACTTATATCCAAGCCGTTAAAAAGATTGGACTCAATGATGTTCTAAACGTTTATAGAACTTATATCAAACCGAATACTACTGTTTTAACGGTGACAGGTTCATTTAATATAGATAATATGATCTCAATCCTGAAGGGTCCACTCAATTCATGGGAAAAAAGTGAAGTTAGCTATCCCAAAACTCCCAAGATAATAAGTGAGCAAACCTTTACTTTTATTCCCAGAAACTCTGTTCAAACCTATGTTTATCTAGGAGCTAGTACTTTTAAATGCCCTCATTCGGACTATATAACTTTAATACTGGCAAATTATATATTGGGACAAATGGTCCACACCAATCGACTCTATCGTGAGATACGCTCCGAACAGGGGCTTGTGTATTCCATACAGTCAAGACTTAGAATGAGTCCCTTTGGAAAGGGAACCCTAGAGATTTTGTTCTACTGCAAGCCCAAGAAAGTCATTCCTGTGATTAACAGAGTGACTCAGACCCTTCAACAGTTTATAAATGGCCCCATATCTGCTCATGAACTTCTTCAAGCGAAACATCATTATATCTTTTCCTGTCCAGGTCAAGTCAATTCTTCTCGTCGATACTTAAATACCTTTGCCAAACACAAACTCTTGGGCTTTCCACCTCATTTTAATTACAATATGATAGAAAGACTAAAAACTATCTCTCAAAAAGACATTCTTGAGGTTGCTCGAAAGTACTTTAGTCCAAAGAGGTTTACGATTATTTTATCAGGTAAAAAACTGAACTGGAATAATCCAAAGCTTAAAGCTGTCATACAAGCCAGAAGGTTCATAAAAAACTAAGTTTATCAACCAATTAAAGGATCGTAATTGATAGAAAAATTATAATACAAGGATGAGACAAAGTCAAGGATTATCTTTTAGTGGACATAATGGAGTTTATAGATTAG
>CAJXGR010000045.1 GCA_913053665.1 uncultured Spirochaetia bacterium | reverse complement strand
ATCCAAAAGCCGCCATAGCCCTATAGTTGATGGCTTTTGGTTTGTCTCCCGACAGGGCAGAAAAGACAAAGTCCTCACAACAGGCCTGAGCCGCTGTGCTAGTCCCAAGGATTAAACCATCCAGGGGTTTTTCAGCACATAGACTATAATAGTCTTCAAGACATTCTTTCGCGGCTGTAAGACAAAGACGATTCGTTGGGCTGTCGAATCCAGGGTCTAGAGGCTTGGTGAACGCTTTTTCATCTGCTTGCCCCGCCAGTACGTCAATATCTAAATGATCCTGGGATATTTTTGTAAACGAAGGTTGATAAGGTTGTTGAAGGGCCTCAAAAAAGTCCTGCCTATTCACTCCAGCACAAGTACTTACCCCAATACCCGTGATTGCAATGGATTTCACGATCATCTCCTAAAGTACTAAAAACGAAACGTTCGGCCGATAATAAACATGTTTTCTTTTCTATTGGCTTGATAGCCGATTTTTGAATACCCATAATAATATTGGAAAAAAAGGATATGTCTCTCTTTTCCAAGAACCTCTCTATGCATTAAGAGATTATTCACCAGATAATGGAGATAGAAGCCCATTTTAATTCCTATATTAGGGCCATAGCCGGGTTTCAGGAATTCCCCCTCACTTTCGATGAATATGGGTACATCATAGTTCAGGAAATCAACTAAAAAGCCCAAAAACACGGTCAGACGACTCGGATTGATGTTTGCAGGTCTTTGAGATGCTTTATACTCAAAACCCAGGGACAAAAGAAGCCAATCCTTGTCCTGATAGTTGATGTAATGTCTTATCGCTTCCCATCCTGCGTTGATATACGTCTCCTTTTCAAGGACAATAGCGTCATCCCCAAGGTGAGAGCTTGTATGGTAAGCAACCGTCTCGAAAATGAAGTCTCTGTAACGGATATCAAGTCCTAAGCCCCCTACCCAGTCAGCATGAATGAGATTAAATGACTCTGAAGCGAGTCTGAATCGTGCACTTGCCCGTCCTAAGACAGTAAAATCTATTTCAAGACGATCATTCGATTGGATATGAAGCAAAACCGATTTAATGGCAAAATTAACCCCCATAAATTGGCCGTTATCGGCCAGGGAATTGAGATAAAGGACGTCCAGACCTTGAAAAGAGTTGAATAATACAGTGTGCTTGTTGATCATTGGCTTTTTGTCAGGAAACAGAGTTGCAATGGGATATAAATTACTATTTAGCCAAAATATAGAAAAAGTAATGAATAATATCCATCCTTTCATGATTGCTTTACTCCTTTGTATTTAAGTAAATAACGGGGAAGCTTGAACAGGGCCATGAAGATTAGTTTTGTATAGATAATCGTCCCCCTCAAGCCATCGCGTCCCACCTTCAGATGCGAGATTCTTTCTTCTGGGCTGCTATAATGAGCAACGATCGGGAGATGGCCTATTTGAATCCCTTCCCAACAGGATTTAACCAGTATTTCGATCTCAAAGTCGTATCGGCTGGAGGAAAGTTTTAAAGATTCCATCGCATGAATCGGATACAATCGGTATCCAGACTGAGTATCCTGGCATTTTTGGAAGGTGCAGACCGGGAAAAAGAGATTAGAAAAGAATAAGCCGATCTTAGTCCCAGCCATCAGATTGTCCTTCACAGATCGGGTGCCAACGATAATCCTGTTGGGATGCTGTCTGGATAAGTCAATAAACCGGGGAATATCGTCCGGATAATGCTGTCCATCTGCGTCAATGGTGATCGCGTGATTATATCCTTTCTTTATAGCAATCTCAAAGCCCTTTTTAATGGCCTCTCCCTTCCCCTGATTGGAGGACAGCTTGTGATGACAGACCTTTTTGGAGAGAATGATTTCTGTGGAACCGTCAGTGGAGCCGTCATCCACCACAATAATACTTTTTGTATGGCTTAAACATTGGTCAATCACCTGGGCGATTGTTTGAACGTTATTATAAATGGGTATAATGACACAAACCTTGTATTCAGACATAGTTAGTTGATAGTATAGCCTTTACTTTTGAATATTTGGATCAACTCTTTTAGAGATTCAACCGTTGATTGACAATCTTCTTTCGTCCATTTAAATACACCATCGTGAAACAGAATGATAGCAGGCGATCTCATATGCTTTTGAACCCGATTCACAATCTCATGGGTGGATCGTTTCGTGTCATAAGTCCTTATGTCCCACCCCAGCACCTTTTGACCTGTGTGCTTTAAAACCTTTCTTAAGGCCATATTCTTATGACCCATAGGAGGACAGTAGTATTCCGGCCATTTCCCCGTAATCTTATGGATGATGTCATTGGTTCTTTGAATCTCCCTTAACAGCTTTTTATAACTAAATAATGATATTAAATAAGAATGAGAATAGCTATGATTCGTGATGATATGATTCTCATCACCCATCCGTTCAATGATATGAGGATATTTTTCAGCCCTTTCCCCCGTGACAGCAAAGACAGCCTGTATTTTATGTTCTTTCAGAATATCCAGTATCGTTAGGGTGTACTTGGGATCAGGGCCGTCATCGAATCGGAAAAGGATGGCGTTTTTTTGGCCCAAAAAGTCTTTGCCCTGAACTACATCAACCAAAAGACGGCTCTGTGGACTGAATACCCCATAAAAGTAGAGTACGACCTGAATGAGAGCGGAACTTAATAGAACCCACATTATAAACAGAAAATCAAGGGGTTCCTTAAAAGCTATAATTAAAGTAGTAATCATCATGTTAATCAGTACAAACTTGTAAAACAGTCCGTCAATTCTCTTATAAATGGCCCTGTATGATTTGCCGAATACCTTTTCTTTCATCGCTGAAATCATTTAATACAACGCTCCATTCACGGGAATGACAGCTCCTGATATATAGCTTGCCTCAGGGGAGCATAAAAACGCCACAACATTGGCCACCTCTTCAGGTCTACCAAAACGCCTCATGGGGATTGACCTGATTAGATTCTTGTTATCTTTAAGTGCAGCTGTCATGTCCGACTCAATCAATCCGGGGCTGACCACGTTCACCAGGATGTTCGATCGGGCTAACTCTTTAGCTAGACTCTTGGTAGCCGCAATAATCCCGGCTTTGGAGGCAGAATAGTTCGTCTGAGCCTTATTTCCTGCTTCCCCCGCCAGAGATGAGAGGTTGACTATATAACCGAACTTGTTTAATATCATAGGCTCAATAATTGCTTTGGTCACATAGAATAGGCCGTTTAGATTGGTGTTGATCACTTCTTCCCACTCTTCATCCTTCATCCAGTAGAAAAGAGCGTCTCTTACGATCCCCGCATTATTGACCAGGGCGGCAATTCGTTCTTTTTCTTTATCCAGTTTATTGATTTCCCCGGATAGAACATTCTGGACACTTTCTTTGGATGAGACATCGAACTGCAGAAGTTTACAATCCTTCCCGACTTTGACAATTTCTTCTTGGGTTTCTTCAGCCGATTTTGTATCTTTATGATAGTTGAGCCAGATGTGATAACCTTTTTCAGCCAGTTTAAGGGCAATAGCTTTTCCAATCCCCCGACTGGCACCTGTTACAATGGCAATATCCTTCATTTCATAGAACCTGTATGAACGTTTTGTAAGTATAGTAATGTAAATAAAGTGTGAGTAAAAGTCAATATATGGCCCATCAAGTGAATGGTTTCAGTCTGATCGATCAAGTCATGAATAAACAGAATAATAAAGAGCTTAAAACAACTGTGACCCTTGACTTCAATAAAATGCCATTTCTTAAAGATCACGCTTTTCATGGCAGAATCGTGACTCCAGCTGTTTTATTCCTCGAAATGATTGGTGAAAATGCCCTTTTACTCTTTCCGGACTATCATATGACTTCTATCAAGCGTATTGACTTCAAGGGATTTCTCTGGCTCAATGAGGATAAGGCGACTCAGGTAATGACTGAAATCAAAGTCTCTGATTTCAAGAGTGATTCAGTAACCATCGAAGGAACAATTTATTATGAACACTTCAATAAAACTCGTCAAATTAAGCGAAAAAGAATGATCGCAATCTTTGAAGCCCTTCTTAAGCCAGCAAACTATCAGGCTGATCTTTACTATCAATTTCCTTTTTTCCTTATCTCAGATCAGATCATTGAAAAAGAAGAGATCTATCCTGATCTTGTAGGGCTTGGTGAGTCTTTTAATCAACTGGATTCTGTTTTACAATTATCCCCTGAAAAGGGAATTACAGGACTACTCCTTAAAACAGATGATAAAAAGCAGACTGAATCTATGAATTGGCTGTTAGGTGACCCATTCATACGTGACTCAGCCTACCATTTAGCTTCTATTTTTGGAAACCATGTTATGGGAGGCTTTAATGTTCCTTTCTCTATGTCAGGGATTCACTTTCATAAAGCCCTGAAGGACAAGTCTTACTTCTGTCTAGCTCAAGTGATCGAGCATACCTCAAAGGAATCCACTTATTCTCTCAAGATTATTGACAATCATGGTCTTGTAGTAGAGTCCTATAGCAGGATCTCTTATACTTACAGTGTAAATATCAGGAATGATCCGGTTCATGAACTCATAAAAAAGAGAATGGCCCGGATTGGAGAGCTTGAGAGTCTCACTCAGAGTATCCAACAGTATATTCCTGATGTTGGCATTTGGTCTGTCAACATGGTTCAAAAGATAGAGTCTTTTTTGCTGAAACACTTAACCAATGATGAAATAGCCATTTATAAGAAATATTTAAGGAAAAAGAGTCAAGTCGAGTTTCTTGGCGGACGCCTATTAAGTAAATTATGTCTTTTGCAAACTATGAAGAAAAAGGTCACGTCAATGTCTGACTTTACCGATTTAAACATTAAACGGAGTGACAATGGGTCTCCTGAACTGTTTGTACAAGGATATCCCAAAAAGATGCCGTTTTTTTCTATTTCTCACAAGAATGACTATATTTTTTGCATCACTCACCCAAGTAGAAAAGTGGGGATTGATGTTGAAGGAGTCAGTGAACGATTGATAAAAGTAAAGGAAAAGTATGTTTCAGGCGAAGAAGAGACTCTTTTACTGACGGATAGTCCTGATGCAAGGGACTCTCATTCTTCATTAATCCGTCGCTACACGGAACTTTGGGCCTCTAAAGAGTCTATTGTTAAATATTTGGATAGCAGTTTCCTTGAGGTTGCCCAAAAAGCTGTTTTAAAGAAGATTGAAGACAAGGAGTTCTATTTTATTTATAATGACCTGGATGGCCGTTCAATTCAATTAAAAACAGTTAATTTTACCTATTCCAATCACATTTTCTCTATCCTGATTTTAGGAATGGACTAAGGGAAAATAGACTAAACATTCTTATTATTATCTGAGGCGTTAACATATATGGAGAAAATAAAGATAATCACAGGGAGCCAGGCTTCCATATCTAAAGAATTGGCAGAAGAATACAATATTTCAATCATCCCTTATTACCTCAACTACCCTAATGAGAGCCTAAAAGAAGGGGTTGACATTGCCCCAGAGGCTTTCTACAAACAGTTGGCGGACATTGATTCCTTGCCCAGCACCTCCCCTCCTTCTATAGCAGATATTCAAGCTGTGATAGATTCTCTCAAACCCAGGTATAGCCATCTAATACTCATTAGCCTTTCATCCAAATATTCCAATATGCACCAGTCCTGCAAACAAGTAGCCTTATCCGAAAGCAAGGTTCATGTTGTAGACAGTCAGGGAGCCACCGGTTATCAGGCTATGATGGCCTTGACAGCCGCTCAGAAGGTTCAAGAGGGAAAGTCTTTTGCAGAAGTGATCCAGTTTATAGAGGATTTTAAAGATAGAAGTGATGAGTTCCTGGTCTTTGACACACTAAAATATCTCGCTAAAGGAGGAAGAATCGGGCGTGTCAAAGCTATGATGGGATCCCTGTTATCCATAAAACCTGTTGTAGTCCACCGGGATGGATTAACGACTCCTCTCACTAGAGTTAGAACGAACCCGCAAGGTCTAAGCTTGATGATAGATCTTATTAAAAAGCGGGTCAAAGAGCAGCCTGATGGGAAACTTTATGTCATGATCCAGGGAATTGATGTAGACGAGTGGCTTAGCCATGTTAAAGACGTGCTCACAAAGGAGTTTAAGATCACTAAACTGCTCCATTCTCGTTTGAGTGCTATTACCAGTATACATACAGGGCCAAAGACTTGGTCACTCACTTATTCCATTCTTTAGAACAAGCAATCATTGGCCTATAACACGATCTATTTTACGAACAAAGTAATATTTGTAATAGTTTTTGTATCTTTAATGATCTTTACGGAAACCTTATACTCACCCATTTCCAGTTCTGACAAGACTTTTAGCATGAGTGTAAAAGGTTCTTCTGGTAGGATTAATTCTTTAAATCGGGCTTTTTTAATTTGACGAATGGATAGATCCAGGCCTAGAAGTTTGTTCAAGTAGTGAATGGCCAAAGAAAGCTGGAAGGCCCCTGCAAGTATTGGCTTACCCGGGAAATGCCCCTGAAATACGGGATCATCAGGACTCAATGAGCAGGTAACAGCTAACTCTCCTGGATTCTGATCCACCTGTTCACTTAGCACATTAAGTTTTTGAAAAAGTGCATGATCCATATTCATTCTATTTATTTTGGTTTGTAAGTATAAAGTCGGCTATGGTGTTAAGATTGACAAAAACCTTTTGAGCTGTTTCAGCGTTACCGATCTTTACATTATACTTTTTTTCCATAGCAATGGTCAGTTCAAGAAGGTCAATTGAGTTCAGCCCAATCTCTTCTGCTACCAAAGATTTGTCGTCATCCAAATCTTCCGGGGATATGTCATCCAGGTCAAGGGTGTCAATGATAAACTCTTTGAGTTCAGTGATTAATGATTTCTTATCCATTTCATTTCCTGCATCAGAATAATCGTCTAAAGTTATAGAATAGCCTTATAAAATAAGTCATAATATTGACCTGGCAAGTTTTTTTTTATATTTTTATGGAAATCCAATTTGATCATTATATCTTTAGAAGCCAAGAGTACTAAAAAGTTATAAGCTTTTATGATTTATTATAAGATGGGAAACATGATGACACGTGATGAAATTGAAAGTAAAATACTTGAAATATTAAAAGATGAGTATGAAATTGAGAACCTGGGAAAAGATGACAATCTGGCCGAATTACATGACTTTGACAGTCTTGATGGAATCGATATGTTAGGGAGCATAGAAGACATATTTGCTGTCCAGCGCCTTGACCCGGAAAAAGAACGAGAAGCCATGCAGGAGCTACTGAAAGGTGTAACTCTCAACAAACTCGTGGATTACGTAGAAATGTTATTTAAAACCAAAAGATAATCCTTTGACTTCCCTTAGTAACAAATGTTTAAAATAATATCTGATCTATTCATTACTTTATTTATATGGCTTTTGTTTGTTCTAGCGATCACCTCATTATTCATTCTTTTCCCTGTAATGCTAATCTTATCCATGTTGTTCAAAAATAAACAACTCTTTTTTCAGACCATTTCGTACATTTATTTAAAAGTATTTATTGGGATTGGCAAACGATCCATTCCCAAATTATCAGTTAAAACCATTCACCTTGAGAATATTGATAAAATGACTTCTTCCATCGTCCTAGCCAATCATACATCCTATCTTGATGGCCTATTGCTTGTCTCTTTAAATAGAAAGCAAATAGCCATCATCAAGGAAACCATCTTTAAAATCCCGGTACTTGGTTGGATCATCCATCTGGCAGGCCATATCCCGGCATCCATAACAAATCAAATCCATGTTTTAACCCACCAAAGAGTTAATAACCTAAACAGTTATTTTAAAAATGGCGGCAACCTGTTGATCTTTCCTGAAGGCAAACGAAGCCAAAATGGTGAACTAAATCCTTTCAAAATAGGTGTCTTTAATTTAATCAAAAAATATGACGTGTCCGTTGAAATTATTCATTTAAAAAATATTCATAGACTATTCGGGAGAAACAAGATATTATTTAATACCTGTGTGAACAATGAGATTGAGATCAAGAGACTGGCCCACTATGAACCCAAAGAACTGGATCACCTTTCTGCAAAAGAACTGAGAGATCAAATATATCAGCTTTATATAGATACAGCAAATAATCCCGATGAGGAAAGGTTTGAAAAGATCAAATCCAACTATTAACTTTTACAACCAATTAGCAGCTAATTATGATGCCGAGCAAGATGAAGAACGATTTGCATTTGTACGTCTTCCCGAATGGGAAAGGGTTTTATCCACCTATCCCAAATTATTAAACAAAAGTATAACGGTTTTGGAGATTGGTGCTGGAACAGGTCGTTTCACCGTGGAAATGGCCCCATACGTCAAAAAAGTCGTGGCTGTTGATATATCTGACAAAATGTTGAATCAAATGGAAACAAAGCTCAAGAAAAAGAACATCAAGAATGTTCAAATCATTCACGACCCTTTTCTTGACGTGGACTTTACGGAAACGTTTGATCTAATCGTCAGTTTTAGTGCCATTGAATATATTCAAGACACTCAATCTCTTTTTAAAAAGATCAGTGATTTATGTACACCAGGCGGCAAAATTATGATTACTACAGCCCATAACACCTTTTTCAGGCTTTTTGGTCGCCTGGGAAACTACTTTAGACAAAAAGTCTATATGAATGCATTTACTAAAAAGGAGATTAGAAGTCTTCTCGGAACCAATGGTCTTCAACTGGATGTTTTGGAAGATCTTTCTCTTAAAACCTGGCTGACCAAAGGTATCTTGCTTTTTATTCTGGCTCACAAAGACTAGGGTTAAAATGTTAACTTATATTCTTAAGTCCCGTAAAATAAGAACCTGGATTGACTTACATACAAAGAGAGAACTTCAAAAGCAGAAATTGAATGCTAGAATTAGAATCGGCATATTACTCATCATTCTAAGTTTTGTGATTGGATGGGGCGGGAGTGCTGCTGCCGGATTCCTTGCCCTTTACTTCAAGTCCGAAATCTTCTTGATCTTTATACCTGTTTGTTATTTCTCAAGTTGGGGTATTTGGTTTGTGGGAATGTACCTAACGGGAAAAGCAAGCTATGAAAACGCTAAATATTATTTTGCCCACTATATCAAGAAAAAGTATTTATAACGGAAACATAGTTTATATCTTAAAAAACCTATCATTTGATTTTGTCTAAATAATCCTGAAAAAGACCTTTTGTCATTTCATCCACAGGAGCAACCTGCTTCCCCAGGATGCAACAATGTACCGTATTTCCTTTTACTAAAAATTGGTCTGTTTGACTATGAAATATCTTGTATTCTAAAGCAAATTTGACCACCTCCATAGAAAATGGTGTCACATAAATATCTATTAAATCATCGTATCTGGCTGGAGCATGGAATGTCATCTCAAGGTTAACGATAGGGTGAAAGATATTATTCTCTTCAATTGTCTTGTAACTGATCCCATAATCTCTTAGAAGTTCTGCTCTTGCTATTTCAAAGTACTTAAGATAGTTAGCATGATATACGACCTGAGCGGCATCTGTATCGGCATATAAAACTCTTGTTTGAGTTTTATACCATATTCGCCCTGTTTCAGGCTGAAGATACTTATTATTTTCTGTCGTTTTTATTCGGTTGAATCTTTTTATCATAAAACATGAATGTGGTTTTTTTACACCCAAGTCTAACATTTATTATTTTTTTGTCAAGTTTTCTGATAGTATTTATTATTATTACTTTTCTATTTTGTCTCAAAGTCTAGCTAAAACATGTGGATGCACCCATGGAGAGAAGAGTCGTAATTACTGGCGAATCAGCCATTACACCTATTGGCAATACCAAAGAAACCATCATGAATAATTTAGTCAATGGGGTTTCTGGTGTAAAGCCTTTGCAGCATGACGACTTCTTGTTCACAAATCTAAAATCAAGGGTCTTTGGCAAGATAGATTATGAAATAGATTATAACTTTAAGAGAAAATACAGGAAAACAATGGGCCCCGTGGCCTATTACGCGTGTCAACTTGCTAAACAGGTCATAGAAGCCTCAGAACTCAGTCAGGACTTCATTTCATCAGGACGAATGGGTGTAGCTTTTGGTTCAACCCACGGTAGTCCTAACATTCAAAGAATGGTCTACAAAAAACTACTTGTAGATGATGACCTTACGTTCAAAAAGATAGAGAGTACAAGCTACCTGCAATTTATGACTCATACAACCGCCGCAAATATCGCCCAGATGTTTTCCATTATCGGGCGGGTTATTTCTTCTAATACAGCTTGTACCACGAGTAGTCAATCCATTGGTTTTGGTTATGAGGCCATCAAATACGGCTTACAGGATGCTATGCTTTGTGGAGGGGCTGATGAATATGATACAACCACTCTATTCGTCCTGGATAACCTCTTAGCAACCTCTGTGGGGTTTAATGAGAGTCCAGAACTCACCCCTCGTCCTTTTGATAAAAAACGGGATGGTCTGGTGGTCGCTGAAGGGGGAGGGATATTGCTACTGGAAGACTATGACTTTGCTAAAAATCGGGGAGCCAATATATTAGCAGAGATTATAGGATTTTCCTGTGGAAACAATGGGGGGAATCTGGTCAATCCCAGCCTGGAGGGTATTAAAAATACTCTTAAAACCGGGTTGGACAATGCTAAACTAAATCCTGACCAAGTGGATTATATTAGTGCCCACGCCACAGCTACTTATATTGGTGACATTGTTGAATCTCAAGCCATTTATTCTCTTTATAAGGATCAACCTTATATTTCTGGACTGAAAAGTTATTTGGGCCACACCATAGCAGGTTGCGGGGTCATAGAAACTATTTTTACTCTTTACATGATGGACGAAAATGTGATTTTCCCCACCCTTCACCTCGATGAGATTGATGAAGAGTGCAACATCCTTAATCTGGTGACATCCTTGATTGAAAAACCCATTCATGTTGCCAGTATAGAAAACTTTGCCTTTGGTGGGGTTAATACGTCATTATTTATAAAAAAAATCTGATTTTGAAGGGAGTTTATTATGACATATGATGCTGTGATTATCGGGGGAGGACCTGCTGGAGCCACTGCAGGATATTATCTGGCTCAATCCGGGCTGAAGCCACTGATTATTGAAAAAAATGATTTCCCGCGTTATTGTGTAGGAGAATCTCTTTTGCCCTACAATATGGAAATATTTAAAGAAATGAACTTTGATTCTGTACTGGAAGAGGCTGGATTTATCAGAAAATATGGTGCCATTTTTGGTGAATCAGATGGAGAAAATATCACCAGAATTGATTTTTCCAAAGGGCTGGAATCTAAATACGATTTTGCCTATCAGGTGCCTAGAGATCGATTCGACGAGTTATTACTAGAACATGCCATGAAAAATGGGGTTGAGAAAAAAAAAGGGATTGTTAAAGGGCCTATAATGGATGGTGATCGAGTAATCGGAGTCTCGGCTGAGCTTGAAGATGGTTCTGTACAGGAAATACTGTCTAAAGTTCTCATTGATGCCAGTGGTAGACTCTTTTTCCTGGGGAAAAAGTTTGATATGATGGAATCGGATCCCTATGTCGATACAGTCTCTGTTTTCAGTCTTTTTAAAGGGATTAATACTGTAGAATCTTATTCTGAGGCCAAAAAGGGAGATATTGTTATATTAGCCTTTAGCGATGGCTGGTTCTGGTTTATTCCCTTTTCCGACGGACGGACATCTGTTGGAACGGTTGTCTATTCAAAGTTTTATGAAAAATACAAGAATAAATCCAATAATGAGTTCTTTGATGAAATGGTTGAATCAGCATCAGGCAGGATTAAAAAGCTCTTGTCAGGGGCAGAACTCTTGCAAAAGCATCAGAAACTAAAAAGTTTTTCTACACATGTGAAACAGGTGGCAGGACCTGGATGGGTAACTGTTGGTGATTCAGCCATGTTTGTAGATCCTGTTTATTCTGCTGGCGTACATGTTGCAATGACAGGAGCTAGAGTGATAGCTAAATTGACGTCAGAGGCAATAAAAGCTAATCATAGCATCGATGAAACTACTTATGAACCTTTTAAACAAGCTCTCAAGGTTGGGTATGATACCGTATTGCCTTTTATTTATCGTTTTAGAAATCCATTATTCCAAAAAATCCTTTTTAACCCTCCAAAAGATGGGGGTGACACAGCCAAGATGATCACTACCGTTTTGGCAGGTTGCTTTTTTGACTTTCCTTTGATTGAAAAAGAACATAATTTATTCTGGGATTATATGGATAAAAGAGGAATTACACCCTATATCCCGGATTAATTCTTAAACGTGACAAGATTGTATTATATTTCAAGTTTATAAATAAAGAACAGGGCTATTTCATTCTCTATATAATTGTTTATCCCGAACAGACAGGAATGTCTGTTCTACCGGTATTTTAAAAGGGGTAGGTCAGACGTTCCTGTCTAACCATATTGTATGAAGAACAAAGAGTTAGGGAAGAATGAAATAGCCCTGAAGTAAAGGACGCTTAACTATGAATAAACCTTATAAGTTATTGACATTAGTTTTTCTTGGCCTGATCATCGATATAAGTCTTTTCTCCGCCGTTACGCTGGATGAATATCTCAAGGCTTATAAAAAGGTTCAAAGCTTTTCTGCCCAGTTCAAGCAAACTAAACACCTGTCTGTTATGGCCTCTGATCAAGTATCAACCGGTTATATTCAGTTCAAGAAAACTGATAAACTTGTCTGGGCCTTGAAAACACCCTATTCCTACAAGTTTATTCTAAACGGCAAAAAGGTGATTAAAGCTTATCCCGATCTGGATGAACAACAAGTCTATGATATAGACGAAAATATCCAACTGAAAACCTTGTTTGATAATATCTTTCTACTGATGGGTCTTAAAAAAAGGCAGGCTATTGAGAACAAGTATCAAATCGTCAAGGGAAGAGGCAATACGATTATTTTAATCCCCAAGCAAAAGAGTTTTAAGAAATACGTTGAAAAGATCATCCTGAAGTTTAATAAAAAGAAGTATATTCGTTCTATTAAAATCCTTGAACCTTCAGAAGACTACACTTTGATACGGTTTTTTGATATTCAAATTAACCCAACGATCAGCGATAAGGTCTTTGAAATTAAGTAATCTATGTTTAAAAGAGTTTTTCAGTGGTGTCAGACTTACTTTAAGTGGATCATGGCTTTTGTGATCGCCTTGTTGATTGGGATGACTTATTATACCATCCAGCATCTAACCTTTGAACACGATATTACAAAGTTAATCCCATCCAACAATCCTGGTATTTCAAAACGATTAATGGCCATCAGTGATATGGGTGTTCTTGAACAGCTTTTATTTGATATTTCATCCCAAGAAAACAAGCTGACACCAAAACAGCTCATCCATATTGCGGATCAATTTGTAAAAGAATTAGAAAAGACTCACTTTTTCAAGCATATTTTCTATAAAGTGAATCCTCAAGAGTTTCAGAAGACAGTCTTAAAGCTGTTTGATAAAAGATACGCTTTAATTCAAAGTAAAGATATCCCCCTGAAAGATTTGCAGAACAGTGTTTATATACACAAACAGCTGGATAGGGTCAAGTCCAGATTACTCTCCTATGAAGGCATCTCAATAAAAGAACAGTTAATAAAAGACCCATTAAACCTTTCCGAGAAGGTGATTGAGAATATCATTGAACAAAACATCACCTACTCCATCAAGCTCAAAAATAATGTCTTATTCTCAAAAGACGGCCAACACGTTTTAGTGATTACCCGGCCCAAAAGCAAATCCTTTGACATGGACCAAACAGAAGAACTCATTAAAACATTAAATGAAATCGTAGAAAAAGTCCGTCAGGCCCAGGATTACCCTGTCACCATCAAGATTTTTGGGGCCCATGTCTATGCTCAAACCACGGCCAGTCTGATTCGTAAAGATATTACCATCATCTTTATTCTATCCATAATTGGGGTGCTTTTAATCTATCTATTTGCTTTCAGACAGCTGAAACCCTTACTGATCAGCCTCTTCCCAATAATATGCGGTTTGTCAGCGGGACTTTTTGGGCTAACTCTGTTCTTTGACAAGATCCAGGGAATCACCCTGATCTTTGGTTCTACATTGATAGGCGTATGTATTGACTACAGTACTCATTATTTTGTAAGCTTTGTTTTCAAATCAGGCAAAAACACTCTTGACAGTCGGTTTCAGGCCATATCAGAGATTAGGCAAAGTCTGTTATTTGGCTACCTGACAACCCTTATAGTCTTTATAGTCTTTTCATTTTCAGGGTTATCCTTTTTTAAAGAGATCGCTATATTCTCATGTATTGGCATTACAACAGCTTATCTCATTTCTGTCTTTTTAATCCCCCAATTTGGATTCGCAAAAGGAATTGACCCGGGATTCCTTCTAACCCTATTCCAAAAGATCATAAAAGTCGGCTCCCCCACATCCAGGCGATGGAAGACCAGTCTGCTTGGCCTCACCGTTGTTCTGTT
>CAJXGR010000044.1 GCA_913053665.1 uncultured Spirochaetia bacterium | reverse complement strand
CATATCATGTTTATCGTCTTTCAGAGCTTTATACAAAGTAAGAGTAAAATCCTTTCCCCCGCTTCAGGCACAAATGATTTTCTCCCATTAAAACCGTCCTGATGAATAAATATGGATAATATCATATCGACTTATTCATAAATTGCTTGTCAATTATTTTGCAGGAGTTAAAAGAATATTATTAAAGTGCTGTTTGATTAGGTGTTATAATTTTTTATAGGCAGTTTCTAAAACTGATGCCATTTATTATACAGTTTAATATACTTTAATTACATGTAAAAGTGTATTTTTTTTATACTTTTTTGATCCCTTTGGCTAGATTCATTTCCTGGCATAAATATTAAACGAATGGCCATGATGGCAGAGGTCGTGATGGAAAATCTATTCTACCACACAGGTTTTTGGTATTACGATCTTCTAAATCGATTTGCAGCTCAAGTGATCAGCAGCCCTGGAAAACAATTGAAAAAAACATTATCCTGTGAGTAAACCCACCGATTTTAGGTATATATACCAGAATTACCATGAAATGGAGAGAATTGTGCCAAATGAAGCCACAAGGAGGACTCAGTGACCGATCGTTCTCATCAAATCAAGGAGGAATTAAAAGCCTTGAGGCAGTTAATTGATTATCACAACAGAAAATACTATATCGATGCCGAACCGGAAGTCTCAGACGTCGAATATGACCAACTGATGAAAAAATTACTGGCCCTTGAAGAAAAATATCCTCATCTTGTAGATCCCAATTCCCCCAGCCAAAGGGTGGGAGGAGAGCCAATCGCTGGGTTTCACTCAGTAGAACATAAAATCCCCATGAAGAGTTTAGGAAACACCTATTCACCTGAGGAATTAAGAGATTTCGACCAGCGGGTCAAGAAAAAAGCTAATGATGTGGAGTATGTGGTAGAACTCAAGATTGACGGGGTCTCCATTTCTCTAAGATATGTGGATGGCAAATTGATCCAGGGAATCACCCGAGGGGATGGCCAGCATGGAGACGATGTCACCCATAGTGTTAAGACAATTCGATCTATCCCGCTGACTTTATCAAAAGCTATGACTCTTGAAGTCCGTGGGGAAGTGTTTTTCCCCATCTCTCAATTCAAGCTGTTTAATGAAGAGAAGTCTAGAGCAGGTGAAAAAACATACGTCAACCCACGAAATACGACAGCAGGGACTTTAAAACTCCTCGACCCACGGGAGGTGGCAAAACGTCCATTAGATGTTTTTCTTTATAACATTGCTGCACACGATGATCCTTCCTTTCCGCCCACTCATTTCAAGCGTCTCACGGTTCTTAAGGATCTGGGCTTTAAAGTAAACCAACACATCCGCCTTCTAAAAGACATTGAGGAAGTCATTGAATATGTCTTATCCTGGGAAACCAAGCGTGAATCTCTGGATTATGACACGGACGGCATGGTGATTAAAGTCAATTCCATTGTCCAACAGGAAACTTTAGGGTATACATCCAAAGAGCCTCGCTGGGCCATCTCTTATAAGTTCCCGGCCACCCAAATGACCACCAGGATTAATGATATTATCCTTTCCGTTGGACGACTTGGTAATGTCACTCCTATCGCCGTTTTGGAGCCCATCTTCTTAGCTGGCACCACAGTGACCCGTGCCTCCCTCCATAACTTTGACGAAATTGCCCGTAAGGATGTGAGGATAGGCGATACGGCATTCGTCGAAAAGGGGGGTGAGATTATCCCTCAAGTGGTGAGTATCGTGGAGTCCAGGAGAGAAACGGGAAGTACTCCCTATCCTGTGCCTAGTCACTGTCCTGAATGCAATTCTCTCCTCGTAAAAGACGAAGAGGTGGCTTTAAAGTGTGTGAATCCCTCCTGCCACGCTCAGGTCAAACGGCAAATCGAATACTTCGCCTCAAAGAACGCCATGGATATCGAAGGTTTGGGCGAAAGTATTGTGGAACAATTCATCAAAAAGGGCTTTCTAAAAGATTATGGAGATATTTATTACCTTGATAAAGAAAAAATCGCTGACCTGGAAGGGTTTGGAGAGAAATCAGCCTTAAACTTGATTCAGTCCATAGAACGGAGTAAAAAAGCCCCTCTTCATCGGCTTATCAGTGGTTTAGGGATTAAACATATTGGTTCTAAGGCCGCGAGAATCCTGGCTGAGACCTTCCACTCGATACAGAATATCCAGTCTAAAGAGCTAGACGAACTTGTGGAAGTCCCTGAAATCGGACCGATTATGGCGGAGAGTGTGACTCAGTTCTTTAAGGAGCCTGTAAATCTGGACGTCTTGTCAAAGCTTGAAAAGGCGGGCGTTGGATTTGAGGAAAACCCTTCTGATAGTCCATCAGTTGGAAAGGATAATTTCTTTACAGGTAAAAGGTTTGTCCTCACGGGGAATCTAAGTCATTTTTCCAGGAAAGAAGCTGAGGAAAAGATTCTCAGGCTGGGTGGCACTTGCAGTTCCTCTGTGAGTAGTAAAACAGACTATGTTATTGCAGGTGGAAAGGCTGGTTCGAAACTTCAGAAAGCCAAAGATCTAAATATCACCGTCTTGACAGAAGAGGATTTCCAAAGAAAGCTTGAGGAAACTCCCTGAAATAACGTCAAATAGGGGACTTATCATCATTCCGTATTAAAGAATGCGAAGCGATACGGAATATTAAAGTCACAAGTCTATGCCATTATCCGTGTTCATTCGTTAAACTATTGAGTCTCCTGATCTTTACGGGCCATTTTCTTGTTTTGCCGTACAATCCACCAGATGATCAAGCCCAACACTGAAAAAGGCAGGACGGTCATTAAGATAACGATCCCTCTATAGGTCACCTCATCCGCCCCACAAACGCTGCAGGCATGAGTGAGTTTGGGTAGTATAGAAAGGGAGATCACAATCATGAGGGTCCATAGGGGTTTAAGGAACTGAATAGGTGGGATTCTAAAGGACGTTTGCATCACGACACTCCTATAAATAGTTTAAATGGGTCATACACAAGGATATACAGGATAGGCCAAAGGCCAACGACAAAGACCCAGTAGATTCGGACGGCCAAAAGACCGCTGAAAGACTCACTAGTATATCTCCCCCGATAGAACTTGGCGATCACTATGATCAGAACAAGCAATCCGACGATCACATGGAAAGCATGAGCCCCGATAATCGTATAGAAAAAGCCTCCCGTCAGGCTGGATTGAGCTGTCAGGCCGTCTTTGATCAGTTTCGCCCATTCATTGCCCTGTATGGCCACGAAAAGTCCTCCCAACAGCAGGGTGATTAAAAGCCATAGTCGCGTCTGACCCTGCTTTTCAGCCTTACGACTGCTGACAACCACTAATTGCATGGAAATAGCACTCACAAGAAGAAGAATAGTATTGATGGCAGTGATTTCTATAGGTAGGAGTTTGTGCTGTCTCTCTTCTATATCCTTCAGGCTGGCCTTAAAGGACTTAAAAAGCCCAATGAGTCTTGATCTCTCAATAAACGTATCTTTACCTTTCGGGAGGCGTTTTTGAAGCTTATAAACCCTGTTCTTTTTATCGAGCTTATAATAATTTAATATAAACTCTTTGTCTTCATGATTCGTGATCTTGTTCAGCACGTAATACTCAAATTGGCTCTCAACCATCAAACCGGGAATTTCAATGGAGTTACTGGTTACCTTCACAAGATAGGCACTGATCAGTCCCCCAAAGAACATGGTTTCAGCCGCTACAATCAATATGATTGCCAGGACAGCGTTTGAGATTGCCGACTTTCTTCTCTCCCTTGGACTCTGTGAATCACTAGTTGTCATTGGATTTATAACCTTTTGCTAATCAAGGTTGTAGGGGCGATCCGCCGGATCGCCCCTACAACCTTGGATACTAAGTCATTGTAACGATCAATCAGCCAATACTTTAATGCTTGGGATGAATCTTTTCAGCAATCGCATGGGTATTAATGGCCTTTCTCACACCATTTTCCATATAGAAATACCCATTTTCATCTTTCCCTGATGTGATGTTTAAGGTCGCATTGTTGTCGTGAGGAGGAATATCTCGGCTTACTAAAACAAATAACAGGACCAGGCAGGAAAGAGCCGTTGCCACCATGGTAAACACAAGCTTAGGCTCATAACGCACATGCATAAAGTTACGCATGACCAATACAGCCTTCCAGGTAGAGAATACAAAGATTAATGCGATGACCCACCATATCTTCTCAACCACTATTTTCCCCGAAACAAGATTCACAATATCGGGAACCAATGTGAGGGACATGAACACAAGCAAAAGTATAAATATATTCAGATATTTGGGATGCCCATGATAATGTTCTTTATATTCATCTTCGGGATTGTTACTCACTAACTTTCTAGTACTCATAGAATTATCTCCTTGTCTTTATAGGTGAACTATCTGGAAAGGTAAAATAATGGGAATAAGAAGATCCAGACAAGATCCACAAAGTGCCAGTAAATACCGGCCATCTCCACACGATGAAGATTTTGGCCTTTTCGTACGCTCAGCCAAACGATAAAAATGGTAATCATCCCAAGGATCACGTGAGCCCCATGCATGCCTGTTAAAAAGAAATAGGACAACCAAAAAGTGTGTCCAGGTGCTGCAGATACTTTTCCCCAAAAGGCACTGCCATCATTTAGGCCAAGTCCAGCTTTAATTTTGGGCACCCATTCTATGGTTTTTACAACCAAAAAGACGCCTCCCAAGCCAATGGTTACGAACATGGCATTTCTCATCTTCTTCAACTCTTTCCTGGCCGCATAATCATGGGCTTTCACAATAAAAAAACTGCTGGTCAACAGAACCACTGTGTTGAGTGCTCCCATCCAGGTGCTTGTAAATCTTGCCAGGTAATCAAAGATTTCTATATGATTCAGCCGATACAGGAGATAGGCTACAATCCCCCCGCCGAATATCACCATTTCTCCCGCAACAACCAGCCAGATGATCAGCCGACCCTTGGGAACCTCCGAAAAAGTCATTGTTCGAGCTTCACTACTCATATATTTCCTCCGTAAAACGGTTTAATTCCTTAATTAACAAATATTAATACTATGGACAAGCTTTCATGCCCATCCTTTTCACCCAATCCTGAATGCTATTCAACCAGGCGTTGTAGGGGCGATCCGGCGGATCGCCCCTACAAGCCTGACAGCCAATATCCAGTCAGCCCATTAACCTTTCTCATCCTGTGGCCAGTAGTCTGAGTCACGACTTGGTACGCTATATTCATAGGGCCCACGATAAACAGTTGGATAGGTCGCGAAATTCCCATGAGGAGGGGGTGAATCACATGTCCACTCCAGGGTATTGGCCTTCCATGGATTCTTGACCGCTTTCTCACCCGTGTAAAACTTGACGATCATGTGAATGATCCAGATCACTTGAGCGATAAACAAGACCCAAAAAGCAACGGTGGAGATGATCCGTATGGTGGCATAAGGCTCAACCGCCATGGCAGGGAATGTCGCCTCCGTATACCCAGCTATACGTCTGTGCTGACCAGCGGTTCCTGGAATGAACATGGGTAAAAAGATCGCATTAAACGAAATAAAGGATATCCAAAAATGGACTTTCCCCCAAAACTCACTGAAGTTCTTTCCAACAAACTTTGGGAACCAGAAATAGATGGCTGTCATCCCGCCAAATATGGTGATCGGCACAAAGGTATAGTGGAAGTGGGCTACCACAAAATAGGTATCGTGAAAGACAACGTCAGACGTCAAAGTTCCAAGATAGATTCCTGTCACTCCTCCAAACAAGAAGGTTATAATAAATCCTAAAGCCCAGAGCATAGCAGAAGTCAGTTCTATAGAGCCTTTCCAGAGGGTTGCAATAAAAGAAAACATCATCGCCGCGAAGGGCACTGAAATCAATACGGTAAAGATGGTAAAAAAGACGGCAGCATGTGGATCAATTCCAGCAATAAACTGGTGATGGGCCCAGACGATAAAACTCAGTATGGATGCGACAATCGCCGCCCAAATCACCTTCTTGAATCCAAACAAGGGCTTTCGGCTAAAGGTCGTGATCGCCTCTCCCACAAATCCCATGGATGGGAATAGCACTACATAGACTTCCGGGTGACCGAAGAACCAGAACAAATGCTGGAAGAGGATTGGATCCCCTCCGCGATTTGGATCGAAAAAGCCAGTCCCTAAAGTACGGTCAAAGAGAAGCATGATCGCCCCGGCAACAAGGGGTCCAACAGAAAACATAAAGACAACAACAGCTAAATCAATCATCCACACAACAAACGGGAGATCCCAAATAGACATTCCCGGAGCACGCATATTAATGGTTGTCACCAGAAAGTTCAGTCCACCAATGAGAAAGGCAATAATTTCAAGGGCAACGGCTGTTATGATAAGGCTTCCCCCTGAAAAAAGGCCGGGGACTTTGCCTATAACGTAAGCTCCTCCACCCGAAGCTTCTGCCATATTCGCTGAAAGGGGTGGATAGAGAGTCCAGGCACCGCCGTATCCGCCTATCAGAAGGGAGGCGATCGCTACAAAAGCACTGACTAAAAATAACCAGTAGGATATCATATTGAGTGTAGGATAAGCCATATCGTCACAGCCTATCATTGTTGGGATCAGGAAGTTCCCGAATGCCGCCACAAGGATGGGCATAGCAACCCAGAAAACCATGATCAACCCGTGCATGGTGACACTTGAATTATATTCACTGCCGCTCAGTAAGGCTAATTCGGGGAAAGCTAACTGAGAACGGAACTTCACAGCGAGATAGCCTCCTAAAAAGGCCATTATAATACCTGTAATAAGATACTGCATCCCGATCACTTTGTGATCCGTGGAAAACATATATTTCTTAAAGAAGCCAAGATCATGATGACCATGTGCTGCTGCTGACATATTTACTTCTCCTATTTATTTAATTGGGAAAGAGATAGACTTTCCTTGACTTGAATGATGGGCTACCACTTCATATTTTTTAGCATTGACCGCCACTTTCTTTTTGAGCCATTGATCAAATGCGTCCTGCTTCTCTACGACAAGCCATGCGTTCATTTTATAATGGCCACTACCGCAGATCTCTGCACAGGCAATCTCAAACAGTCTTTTGCCTAACAAGTTTTTTTTATAAACCTTTTCTAGCTCTTCTTTCGCGTCTTTTAGATCTTCTTTGGCTTCTTTTTTATCTTTCTCTGTTTTCGCATTATGAATGTCATCTGCAAGGATAGATGTCATCACATTGCCATTGCTGATCACATCTCTTACATTCACTTTCGTGTCCCAGTCAGTCGCTTTAAAGCCGTGAATCTTTTCGATCAGACTCTTATTCACCTGGAACCAGCGGCTTATGGTTCGTCCTGGCACGATATCCTGCTTCAGACGTAAGTTTTTAGCCCAAAAGTCATGAATTACATCAAATGAGGTCATATGAAGAACGACCTTTTTATCCACCGGGATACGTAATTCTCCGGTTATCTTAACGTCATCCTTTGTAAACCACTTGCCATCAGGGCCTGGAGCATAGTGAAAGTCAAAGTCAAACTGCCGTGCAGTGACCCGTACATCCACAACACCTTGTGTGGGGACTTTCTTCACTTCCATCTCCATCCACGTGGGAATGGCCACAAAAAGGATGACAATATCCAGGGCTAATACGATTCCATCGATGATGAGTATCTTTTTGGCCAGTTTAGATCCGTGTCCACCGGTTTCGTAGAGGGCTTTTTCTGCTCCCTCCCGACGCTTGTAACGTATAACAAAATAAACTATAAGGCTCACACAAATAACAAATGCCGGCATGACAATAAGAGTCACCAATATAATCAGATTATCTATTGCCTGGCCGTAGCTGGAGATATTATCAAGGAAAAAAAGCCCCGAATAACCACTCACAGCTAAAAGCATTAAAGTAAAAACAGCAAGAAACTTTCCCATCAGACGCATCCGATGCCTCCTTTTATAGAAACAAGATATATTATTTGCTAACAAATCATAATTTATGCGATATTCCACTTATTATTATCAGAATATAATCAGATAAAATAGCCATCGCCTCCACCTCCCCATAAACCAGGGTTTGAGGGATAAACATCAACTGATTATTGACTTACACAGAGAAGTACAGGTTAAAAAAATTACATCAAAGATAACCATTTCCACTAATTTGGTCAAATGCTAAAGGAATTTATATTATAAAAAGATGAGATCAAAGGGTGTTTGTACTTCATAAGCTATAGAAGAAATGGCAGAAATCACAGGGTATAAGGTGTTTTATAATGAAATCACAGGTTTTTTAACTTTTCCTTGCCCATTAGACAGACATCCATTATCCTTTCTATCATTATTTCCTCTCTTCAAAAGAATAGACTGGAAGGCCTTTCCAAGGTTCTTGCAATCGTCCTATTAGTTCCTGCCATGATTGGAGGGAAACAGATGTTTAGAGCATCTCCACCAGTCCCGAACCGGTAATCTCAAATGGGATCAACTGATCGCTGGCGTAACTCCCCCGATGCTTGGCAATATAAAGGCGTCGGCCTATCTGATCACCCTCTATAACCCTGCCCATCAGGATAATAGTGTTGGCATTGGCCTCCAGACCTCCCATATAGGCTTTCCTGGCGATTAAGTCATGGATCATTGTCTCTTCAGTGGTTTGTAGGAAAACGGTGGTGATTTCCTTTGAGTCATAGGGATGATCATGGACTAAAGGACTGTGTGACCGATAATCCTGGCGTAAGACTTCACGAGCCAGCCACTCATCCTCCGACTGGATGACTTTATGATACAAATACTCAAAGAGTTCATGCTGGGCAGACTCGGATGTGTCAGTCACAGGCTCAACACCATCCACCACAACCCGCTTCACGCCTCGTATAAAGTGGGCATAAAAAAACTGGGCTATCTTCTGAACCTGTGATTGGATCTTAACCTGCCAACGATGCCAGTCCTCATCGGTTAATTGGGATCGATGAACCTTCTTGCCCTGCTCCTCAAAGACTTGAAAGTAATGACCCAAATTGGATTTATCCCAAAGTTCCTTGAGATCAATGGGTTGATAACTTTCTAAAGGCCAATCAAATAGACTCTTAGCATAGTTCTGATGGTTTTGGGAATCCCCCCGTGACAACATATCAAAGATAATCCCAGGAGTCCCATCCTCCTTTTTCCCTTGATGAGCAAAGGAAATACCCAGATGACTTTTCCCAATCCCCGTGGCACCCAATATCAGGGTCATCGTGCCCGAAATCACCCCCCCTCCCAAATGGCTATCAAGCCATTCTATTCCAGTAGTCATTCGTTGTGTCACCTAACTTACTCCTATCGATTGTCTTATCCAAATAATATAATGGTTTCTGCTGTCAGGATCAAAGGGTTAATCTCATTAGCATTGAGTGTCAGCTGGCTCCTGTCTTTCTATAGGTGTTTGGAGCGAATACTCTCAATGACCTTTTCACGCTCTTTTTCTCTGGAGATAAGCTCCGGTTCAGAGGAGTGGCCTTCCTGAATGAGGCGTGTGAGAGCTTCTTTATCGACATTCAATCGCTTACTGCCTGTCTCGATAAGGACTTTTTCTGAGCCGTGATAGGGGATACCCAAAAGCTTTCTTAATCTAAAGACAAAATGTTGAGTTTGAATCGTCTCAACGATATGAGTGGACTTGGCTTTCCGATAGAATAAGCCAACGGCTGACAGATGTTCACTAAGAGATCGTCTTGAGCGGGAGTTTAGAAGGACTGTTTTCCCAAAACGCTTACCCTTCCATAGAATAAACAGAACTCCCATGAGAATCAAATGGATGGCGATAAAGAATAACTTCCCTTCAAACAGCTTTCTGATCAGTGTCAAGCTATCTTCAGCCCCATGACTTGGCGTGCTGGAATAGTTTTCCCCGTGAAGAATGTAAAGCCTATCGCCATAGTAGGGCTTCAGGAGATTGTTGATGAGTACAGCAACGTTCTCATCAGCTATATGGAAGTCATTGAAAAGGGAACTATCCGACAATAGATAGATCTTCCCTTTGCCTGCCGTGGTTTCCAGAAGAATAGGTTTATCACCTGCGGATAGAAGGACTTTTCCCTCCATATCACTATGAAAATAACGTCCATAAACAATGGCTACCTTGTGAACATCCTCCGACAGGGATTCGTGGACTTTTATTGATCCAATTTGCCCTTTGAGCATAGCCTTATCCTGCATCGGCTCAATATCTGACTCAATACCGGCAAGCAATAGTACACCCCCTTCTTTTACTTTGTGGATAAGTTGATCAAGAAAAACCTTATCTTTTCCCTGATAGTTAAAATAGAGGATGAGACCTGAAGAATCGGGGGGTTTCTTTTCAGTCCAGTGTTTTGTTTGATAGCCCAAACCTTTGAATAATCGATACCGTGAATCTCTGGCCTTCAAGTCAGTCTTGTCAAATCGGGCGAGTTGGCTCACTGTATAGAGAACGATAAGAACCAGTCCCACAAAGCCGATTACGAAAGTCGTATTGATCTTTTTCATTTAACGTCCTAAAAATGAAGTCTCAAAGGATTGGCTGACCCGTGTGAAATCCTCACGACCCACGTCTTTCTCGCTGAAGCTGGCGATTTCAGCCCACAAGGCGATGGAACAAAAGGGCTGATAGATATTCTTTGACTGGATCAGTCTTTTCACGTCATTATTGGTGTATTCCGTGTGGCGTAGGAGAATCTGTTTGTTTCTAAGATCTTCAAAGGCGGCTTTGTGGATAAATTGGGTGGCTTCATTCAGTCTTCCATCCTTAGCCAGGACCATTGCCTGCTGATAGATGGCCTCTACGCTAGATAATTTCGTCTTTCCTGGTTTTTCTTTCGCGTTCTTAGTCTTTTGGGAGTACTCTTTACGATAATAGGGAGATACATTTCTGAGGGCGAAAAAGATTAAAACCCCCAGGATACTAATGATAATTATAAGGACTAGAGGACTACTGAGCCAATTCAAGAAATGACCAAAGGAAGACCCGTTGGACTTCTTGACCTTCTTTTTCTTTAAAAGTTTGTATAGTTCTTCCTTGACATCACTGGAACTTGGGCTAGCCGTTACCTGAAGGGGAATAACAGGAGTCATCAGGATAATGCAAAGGATGATAGTTTTCAGGTTCATATCTTAGTGGGTCTCTTTGTAAATATAGGTATGATAAAAAAATACAGGATCACGAATGTAAGGGATACAATGGCAACGCCAGTCTTAAAGCTGTATGGAAGGAGGCTGGGGGATATAACCCCTTCTATAAAGGCCGCGAGGAATGTGAGTATCGCCGCCGCCGCCACCAGGGTAAAGAGATTGGTCTTTTGGAGCTTCAGCCAGTCTCTCCGACTATACTTCCTCGCATTGATGATGGAATAGCCCAGTAGCAGGCCGGATGCCCCTGATAAAATCAGTCCTGTCAGTTCAAACACCGAGTGGGCCGTCACAAAGTGGATGAAATTATCTCCATAGCCAATGCCATAAATATAACCACTGATCGCCCCCAGGGTAATCCCATTGTATATGAGGATATACAGGGTTCCAATACCGAGAAGAATGCCTAAGGCAAAGCAGGCAAAGTCGATAGAGACATTATTATAAATATAATAGCTGACCATAAAGCCCTTGCTCGATGTGGATCGCTCTTCCGTAAAGCCTTCTTTATAGGCACTCGCCATTCGGTTTAATATCTTTTCCGGGATAAGCTCTTTGGCACTCTCAGGATCGTTTACAATGATCGCAAAGGATATAATGTAGGGTACAAGGAAGGTGACAGCCGCTATGATAAGGAATACCCAGTTCTTCAGGGCTATTTGAGGGAGGCTTACCCGGAAAAACTCTTTGATAGACGACATCCTAAGAGATGGGAAGCTGTAGAGGTGTTTATGAGCCTGGCCTATCATATCATTGAGATAGAAAAGGACATCAGGCGAGAGTTTAAGCATTTTAGCTTCTGCCAAGTCCGTACACACCATGCGATAGAGCCTGGGGAACTCGGCGGCCTCCTGTTCTTTGAGGGATGAGAGGCCTCTTTTCGATATTTTAAGGAGTGTGAGTCTGAGGCTTTCCCACATGTCCTTCCTCGCCTGGACAAACCGTTCACTCTTTGTTTTAGCTTCCATGTTCTCTGTATACTCTTTCTAAAAAGGATATAGGCTGATCAATGTCTTCCTGGATCTTTAACTTCTCCCTGACTTGTTGGGCTAATTTGAGGGCCACTTCCATTTCTCTGCCAGCCTTTAACCTGGTTCTCTCATTTAAAAACCGTCTAATGATGTAGAGTTCATTTTCATTAAGTTTGGCCTTCAGATTTTCCATTCTCCCGCGGTCATGGGATAATTTAACACTAAAATCGGGCTCTTTCAAGTCAAACTTGATTTCATGAACCACGATCGTATCGGCCACGATATCCCCCAGTCTCCTGGACTTTGAGTCCATCATAGCCACGAAAGCCCCTACCACAGGAATCAATGGGATGGGTATACTATCCACAACCCTCAGAAGGTTTCTCAGGACAATGGTTTCAAAGTCTAAAGCTTCACCATTGGATCGGATTACCCGTATTCTCATGGCCTTTTTCCCCGGCGATTGGCCTTCCATAATGACTTCAAACAAAACGAAATAGACCCATCGGATGATAAAGACCATCAGCAGGAAAAAGGCTTTGGAAGTATTTCCTATAAGATCGTCATCTTGAGACATAGAATAGATCGTCCCACCCAGCAACAAGAAAAAGACCAACAGGATGACAACCGTCTGAATTAATAGATCGAGGACATACGCCGCGATACGGGTTCCTAGCTCCGAAATGCTATAGACAAACTGAATCTTTTCAGGCGTCTCGATGGTTATGGTTCGTTCTTTCAATAGATCAATACTCACTCATTTTTTCTGTTCTGGTGAACTGATCGGCCAAATGCTCCACGTTGAATCCTTCCTTCTCGATCCGTAAATTGTAATAGACCACTACGAATATACATTCTATTATTGGATCAACTAAAGAAGTTAACAGATACTCGCTCATGTCATAAGCCACAGGATAATGATCAGCTATTGAGTTTGTAATATGTGATGTCATCAACCAGTTCAAGGCATTGAAAAATACTATGATTCCAAAAATCGGCCATCGTCTTCCCTTCGTTAATCGCCAGCTTCTTTTTAAGGATTCAATGACTGAGGCATTTTCCATGATAAAAACATTGATGGATACACTGATCCCTACCATCAGGATAATTGTAGGAATAAGAAGTAGAAAGAGTCCTTGAATAACAAAAGAAACATCTTTGCTATAATAATAAAATACCACAATAAGCCAGGGAATATAAATTAATATGTCAATAATTGCCAAAAGGAACAATGGGAAAAGGCGAGGGGGATTTATTAAATAATAATCTTTGGTAGATACATTCATACCCAGATATTTCTTTGAGACGATTTGAGTGATTATAGCTGTAAGGAAAAAACCTGTTATTATATAATAAAGTAGCCCATAAAAATATGTTTTGTTAAAGCCTTCTGTTTCAATAGGTTCCGCGAAAAAGTCAAAATAAAATAAGGGTAAGTAGAGAATTAAAGAAATCCCTACTACATAAAAGAAGTTGTCAAGATATAGATTGAACCCTTTTCCAATGGCCTGACCAAAGGAATAGTTTTTGAGTTCGTACTTCAATTCAGTGCCTCACAATGGTATTTCAATAATTTACTCCGGATCATCTGTTAGAGAGAACTGTTCAGCCAAATGCTCCACGTTAAACCCTTCCTTCTCCACTCTCAGATTGAAATACACCACCACGAATATGCAGGATCCTATAGGACCAGATAGGGCAGATAAAATATATCCTGTAATGTCATAGATATTTGGATAGATATTAGCTATTAACAGAATAATAGAATATGTTACCAACAAGTTAGTCACACCGTAAAGTACCATTAATCCAAGAATTGGCCATCGTTTTCCTCTGGTTAATCTCCAGCTTCTCCGTAAGGATTGAACTGGTGAAAGCCTCTCCACAACAAGAGCATTTACTGAAACACTAAATCCAACAGCTAAAATAAGTCCAGGTACAATCAGTAGAATAAATCCCAGAAGAATTAAGCCGGTCTCCAGCAAAGATAAAAGGAAAATTGAGATGAGTAAAGGAAGACTAGCCCCAATGTAATCACTCGTCGATAAGGTTTTGCCAAGATATTTCTTTGAGACAATATGAATGATGAAAGCTGAAAGAAAAAAACCTATTATCATAAAATAGAGTAGCCCATATAGACCTGTTACGTTAAGGTCCTCTGTTTCAGGGGAGGGCGCAAAAAAACCCAAATAAAGTGCGGGTAAGTAAAGAATTAAAGAAATCCCTACCACATAAAGAAAGTTATCAAAATAGAGATTGAGTCCTTTGCCAATGGTCTGACCAAAGGAATAGTTTTTAAGTTCATACTTCAATACAGTGCCTCACGATAGTATTTCAATCACTTACTCCGAATCACCGGATAGGGAGAACTGTTCAGCCAAATGCTCCACGTTAAACCCTTCCTTCTCCACTCTCAGAT
>CAJXGR010000043.1 GCA_913053665.1 uncultured Spirochaetia bacterium | reverse complement strand
CTAATGAAATTGTTATCCACTACTGTCTGTAGGGGCAGACCCACGTGCCTTCCCAATCCAAAAGGCTATGCAGGCATCATAGAGGTGAATACCACCGATCCGTACACCGTACACCGATCCGTACGGATCGGTGGTGAAAAGGCGAACACGTGGGTTCGCCCCTACAGACGGTAGTGAGGGGATGTTAGTCTGTTTTATCCTTTGTCACCCTCTTGGGAAGGAATCTTGTGACCAGAGCGATAGCAACAATCAGCCCTGAGCAAGCAATGATTATGGCGGCTGTAAGGGCGATTGTTCTGGGATTAACTTGTTGATCCAAGGCCCAGCCAGCAAATATGGATGAGACCATCATTGTTAATGTGGATAGACCTTCATCATGGGCGAATACCCTTCCTCTTAGCTCATTGGGAACAATCTCCTGAAGGGTTACCTGGCTCAGAAGCCAGAGGTTAGCACTAAAGGCGGTGGCAAAGATCAGCATTAGGGAAGCGTAAAACAGATCGGGCATTCGGCTAAAGCTTGCGTAAAAGAGGCCATGAAGGATAAAGAGAGCTGATATGATCCATAGAACATTGATACGGCTGGTTTGACGTACAAGCCATTGGCCTAAAAAGCCCCCTATAATCACTCCCAGTCCACGACTCATGAACAAGATGCTAATTCCTTCGCTTCCAGCTTTAAAAACATCTTTCCCAAATATTGTGTGGAGCATTAAAATAGCCCCTCCCCCTAGAGCCCATCCTGGCTTGACCAATAACAGAGCTATTACATAGCGATCATTGATAATGTAGGACACGCCTTTTTTAAGTTCCAGCCAGTGATTTTTGAATACCGTCCGGATAGACTTCTTTTGAGTCCCCTGTATGCCTTCCTCAGCCTTTTCTTTGTATCGGACACGCCAGATAAAGAAGGCTGAAAAGAAGAATGTGAGGGAATTAAGTATGAAAGCCGCTTCATAGCCCCAATAGGCGATGACCCACCCCGCTAAAAACCCTCCAACAGCAAGCATTAGCCCCCAGGTTATTTGTCCCAGACCGTTGGCACTGTAAAGTTCATCGGAGGAGCGGACGATACTTGGAATGATAGCTGATTCCGCCGATGAAAAGAAGGCAAACGTTGAGTACAACAGTGTTTCAATGATGTAAAAAGAGGCAATGGATTCGGGCCGAAGGATTAATATGGCTAAAAAGCCCAATGCCAGGCATCCTCTCACCAGGTCTGAGACAATCATAATGGTCTTACGGTTGAATTTATCCGCTACCACACCAGCAATGGGACTGATCAGGAATTGTGGGAGGAAGGCAAACACCAGCACAAGGCTCACATAGATGCCCTTCTCTTCGATTCCGTTATCGGGTGTCCCTGAAATATAGTCCAGAAGGGCAACTGTATTAAACCAATTGCCTATGGAACTGATCATTTGGGCCATCCACAGCATACGGAAGGATCGATTATCTATAATTATTCGCCAGAAGGACAATGTCATTATTTTATCTTATTTCGTTATACACTGCTTGAACGTCAAAACAGGGCTTCAAAATGGGTGTGTTAAGGGATTGTTTGAGATTGCTAAAGGGAAATTAAGCTCAAATAACAGGGTTCTTCAGATAGACTTGAATCGTTCCATGTCTAAAATAGTAATTTTCCTCCCGTCAAGAGCAATGATTCCATCGTGGATGAGTTTGGAAAGGACTCTTGAAAGCTGTTCTCTAGCTGTCCCAATCTTGGAAGCTATTTCAGTCTGGGAAGTGGGGAGGTAGACATCTATCTGGTTATCACAGGTTTGATCGGGTAACAAACTGCAAATATATTGAATCACTCGATGTCGTACGTCTTTTAAGGCGATCCCTTCCAACTGACCCAACAAAAAGAAAAGTTTATTGCTATAGATTTCGAGGATTCTGAGGGCTATTTCAGGATCATGGAGGATAATATCTTTAAGATGTGACCTGCTAATGGTATAGACCTCTGAATCTTCACACGCTGTTGTGGAAAGGGGGTAGCCTCTATGCTTTGAAAAAAGGCACGCCTCACCAAAGAGATCGCCAGGTTTAAAGAAATTAACAATGTATTCTTTCCCATCCAGAGAGTATTTAGACCCTTTCACTTTTCCCATCTTAAGGATGAAGGCGTGATCACAGGGATCATTTTCAATAAATATAGTGGCATTTTTAGAATACTTCCGCTCAGACAGGGCGGTTTCAACGTAAGCCAATTGCTTTGTGTTGAACTCTTTGAAAAAAGGAATGGTTTTAAGAAGAGTGATTTTATCCATAGATTTATTGACCCTTTAAAAAATAAAGGAATCGATCAAAAAAATCTACAAGATTATTAGAATATTTCACTAAAACAGTAAAAAGTCAGGACTATTTTATTCTTGCCTAACTCCTTATTATTCTATAGAACAGGGTCAGACAGGACGCTGACCTACTTTTCTTAAAATACTGGTCGAACAGACATTTTGCCTGTTCGGTCCCTAATCGAGATAAACAATTATCAGGAGAATGAAATAGCCCTGTTTTTCCGGCCTAAATCCTTTGCTTTTTACCCGCAATCTATTATTTTTAAGATTCTCCATTAAAAAGTGACAATACATGAGAGAGTCCATTTAACGCCTGCTATCAAAGAGAGTGGTGTCCTATTAAACTTTTGTTTTTCAACTGCCTCTCAAAGGGTCATTCAAAACCATTTGCCAGTATAATGCTTTCCCAAAAAGCCCCACAGCTATAGCAGATGTTCGATTCATCCATTTCTTCTTGCTTTTCCCTAATGTAACGTGAGTTCAGGGTATAAAAATCGATTTAACAAAAGTTTAGCCTAAGAAATTGGCATCTGTCGAGCTAGGAAGCTCGACCTACAGGCAAATGGACTCTCTCTGAAAAAGCCTGTAGGGCGGACTTCCCAGTCCGACAGGGAGTTAGCTATTTTAACTTATTCCGAACTCACGTTAAATATCGTATGATATTTTTTTAAGCTAAAAGATTTAAAACAAATTACAGATAAATAACGTATTGGGAGGATTTTGAATCTCCTTCATGAAAATGATAGAAAAAAATCTTTCCTTTTTCCATATTTGAGTGTATTTTTGAAGGCAAAACTTTTCACCGAGGTTTCAAATGAAACACTATAAAATCCCCCAAAAAAGGGTGATCCTGTTCCTCACAACCCTTTGTCTATTAGCAACCAGCCTGGTCCTTTCCAGCAAAGGATATACTAGCTACACCATGAAATATTACGATGCCCATACTGCTCAAGTGGATTATCGTGGCTATCGAACCTTCAAGAGAGAGATTCGAGATACGATGAGGTACATGAGAAGAGGCTGGGACTACTATATCGTTTACTTTCGACCAGATGGCCTCCTTATGAACTGTAAGTATCTGAATAATGGGAATGTCATTTTTGAAGATCGATTTTATTATAAAAAGAAAAGACTTCGTAAAATCAGAACGTACATAAGAAATAAACTGATTCACACAGTCTATCTTGGTAAAAACAAATATAAAGTCAAGAAAGTTTACCAGCATAATAAAAGTTATATGGTCTCTTATTTCAGGAAAGATAAAAGAGTTAAAAGGATTGAAAAATACAATAGAAATAATCAACTCCTTTCAGCCTCTAAAATATCCTATAGCAAGTCCGGTAAGCGTCATAAATTAAGGTATTACGATGAAAATAATGAACTCATTGAATATATCAAATATTCCTACAGAGGTGGGCTAAAAACAAAAACAGCCAGCTATGACGCAGACGATGATCTCATCGGATACACCATCTATATCTATAATAGAGGGAAACAGCTTCAAAGGATTGTGGTCTACAATTCAGAAGAAGAGGTTCTTGGCTCATCCGTCTATGAGTACAACGATCGTGGGAAGGTCCGTTATGTTCTTGACTATAATAAAGATGGGAAGCTGATTGTTCGATAGCCAAGGCTACAAAGAAAAGAGTGTTTAGCTCACGGATGACACAGATTTTCTCGTCTGTGAAATCTGTGAGCCAAAAACATCCTCGGGTATACTCAATCGATGAAATATCAGTTGTAGGGGCTGGGTGACCCAGCCCCTACAACTGATGATTTGATATATTAGAAACCCCAACTTTTAAGGGCATCTTTTTCATTATCGTAGATTTTAAAGATCATATCCAGTTGGCTGAACTCAAAGACCTTCTTGACCGGCCCTTTGATATTCATGATCTTAAGGATGCCGTCAGCCTTCTGAAGGGAGTTTAACGTGGATACCAACACACCAATCCCTGAACTATCCAGATAACTGGTCTCATCCATATTGACAAGAATGTTAAACATACCTTTTTCAGTCATGTCTTTAATCGTCTCTTTCATGAGATTGGCATTGTGTAGATCGAACTCACCCTTAAGGTCAAGGATAGCCACCTTACCCGATTCTCTAATATGGATTTCCATATAACTCCTTCTATACCATTGGATTGGATTCTATGGTCATTCCCTGATGAGACTTGTTTTTTATTTCATTAAGTATAGCATCAATGGCTGTTTGAGGCGTGGAAGTTCCTGTAGTTAAGCCAATGGACTCAATGCCCTCAAAGGATAGGGCCTTCAATTCGGATGGGTACTCAATTTGCACTGTCTGGACTCCTTCATTTCTACATATATCGGCCAATTTCCTTGTATTTGAGCTATTTTTTCCGCCTACAACAATCATGTAGTCCACTTGTTTTGCCAATTCCCGCGCTTCAGCCTGCCTCCGACTGGTAATATCGCATATGGTGCTGCGTATTTTCACTTCTTTGGCGTGTTCAACAATCCTTGGGATCAGGTGTCCCACATCATCCACCGTAATAGTACTTTGAAAGACAATGGCAATCTTGTTTTTACGGCCCAATCCCTGAAGGTCTTCTTCATTTTCGACCACCAGACAGTGATCCTCCACATGGCCGGCGATCCCCACCACTTCTGGGTGTTTCTTTTTCCCAAGAATAATGATAAAATAGCCGTCTTCCATGAGTTGTCGTGCAATATTTTGAGTTTTCCGTACGAAGGGACAGGTGGTGTCAATTATCTGAATACCCTGATCCAGAAAAGAACTAAGGGTTTTAGGGGGGATACCATGAGCCCGAACAGCTAAGGTATTTCCTCTCATGTCATGAATATCAGTGATTGTATTTATATTATATTTATCCGTGAGCTCTTGAATGGCACTGGAATTATGGATGAGAGGGCCAAAAGTATCAACCTTTTCATCAGAATGGATGGAGGCTTCAACCACCTCATCGATGGCGTCTTTGACTCCATAGCAGTAGCCAATGTCCTGAGCTACCAAAAGTTTCATTTGATCTCCCTATCACATTGGGGTAAGGAGATTTTCTTACCCCGTAACATTTGTCAGCCTAAATTTGAGGCCACTTATAGACCAGGCGATCAATGGTTTGACCGTTCTGCATATGATTTTCGGCAATATCAGGGATATCGGCTTCTGTAACGTTTGCATACCACACTCCCTCAGGGTAGACAACAATAGAGGGTCCATCAAAACAAGGCCCCAGGCAACCTGTGGCGGTCACGGCAATTTTTCCAAAAAGATTTCTTTTTTCCACTTCTTCCATTAATTTCATGTAAAGATTGGGTGAACCTTTTATACCACAAGATGGCTTAGCCTCGGGGGGTCGGCTGTTGGTACAGACAAAAAAATGCCTCTTTATTGGGCTAGACATATATTATACTCCTGTTCATTAAATCTATTTTTTATTCTAAAGCTCCGGATATTTATGAATCATGGTTTTAAGGAATAATGACTCACAAGTTCTCGGTTTTTTAAAGAACTAATTAAAGATAATTTGTTTGAAATCCCTGAAAAAGTCAAGCATTTCTTAAAAGAATATTTTACCGAAAAGTCTACACGAATTGATAAAAATTATTATTATTAACACATCAAATAGAGCAGATAATGAGAGGCCAATTCACATTATAAAAACAATTTCCATCAAATCCCAGGAATAATGCATTGGCTAAAACCAAATGCAATAAATATTGTGAACACTCTCTTTAAATAGATAAATCACTATGGAGGATAATAAAAATGGCTAAAATTACATTAAAAGGTAATCCAATCAATACAAGTGGCGAGCTTCCATCTGAAGGAAGCCAAGCCCCCGATTTTAAGCTGATAGGCAATGATCTGGCAGAGAACACTCTTTCCACTTTCAAGGGGAAGAAAAAGCTTATAAACATCGTTCCTAGTTTAGACACCCCTGTGTGCGCCGTTTCTACCAAGAAGTTTAATGAGACAGCCCAAAAGCGTAGTGATGTGGCCGTATTGACCATCTCAGCAGACTTACCCTTTGCCCAAAAACGTTTTTGTGAGGCTGAGAACACCACATCGGTAAAATCACTTTCTATGATGAACAACCCGGCTTTTGCGAAAGACTATGGCATGCTTATCCAGGATGGGCCATTGGCTGGCGTTTCAGGACGTGCCGTTGTGGTTCTGGATGAAAATGATAAAGTCGTTTATAAGGAATTGGTTCCTGAAATCACTCAAGAACCTGACTATGAAAAGGCAATCGCCGCTCTAGGTTGATGATTAACTCAATGACCAATGTAAACCTTTTACCTGCCAGGAATATTCCTCGGCAGGTAAAAGGTAATAGATCGTAGGATGACTTTATCTTATTGGTATGAATTAATATAAATGTTATTTAATAATTGGTGACATTTTCTTTGGTATTATAAATAAATATTGACGAATATTTCTTATGTGTTATATTTTGTAGTCTACATTTAATTTAAGGAGTAGGGTATGGTAGATAGTAGAACAGAGTCTCCCCTTGAATCGCAGGAAGAAATATACCTTCTGGATGAATCGTTAAGCTTTAAATCCCTCTATCAAAGAGCATCTATACAGCAATGGGATGCGGATAAGGACATCGACTGGAGTCTTGGGCCTCAAGTGGATGAGTCCGTCAAAGAGTCCTGGGTCAAGATCATTAATGTGTTTTATTCCTTAGAGTTAGTGGGCCTAAGCACTCTAAATAACATGCTGGGAAAAACAGCACGTAAGTTTAAAGATATTAATTTACGCATTTATCTTTCAGCCCAAAGTATTGATGAGGCACGTCATGTCTATGTATTACGAAAATATATGGGGCTTTTAGGAGTCACACCCTCCACCACTGTACAGAATGTAATTGAACGTCTTGGAAATGTGGCCTCAAAAGGTGTTTATACGGTTGAAAACTTTTTATTCTCCACCCTGTTCTCTGAAAACTTTGCATCTATGTATTTAAGAATGTGTATCGAACAACCTATTGACCCTTTAGCGAGGGAGATATTCAAAAAGATCCTGCAGGATGAAGGACGCCACGTTAAGTTCCAAAACATTATCATGCCCTATGTTGTCGAAAATGCTTCTTACATGAGTAAGCTGGTGATGAAAACCGTTCACTTAGCTTTAATGAATGTGGTTAAAATCGGTACGAAAAGCATAAAAAAAGACTCGGAAAACATTGGCATCAACTCCGAAGAGTTTTTAAATCGCCTTGTCAATCAGCTGGATCGTCAATATCAAAAGATTGGAATCGCAAAGATGGTGGATCCTCAAAAGATAAAAAAGATAATCGGTAAAACCCTTTTTAATTAAATGACCTTTCGACTCCCTGTTCTCCAGGGAGAGTACCAGGTTTTATGAAGCTAAAATGCCTGATTCTATCTATATCTCTGCTTTTCTCATTAAGTCAATGTCTTGAACCCTCTGTCAAGGCGGATCAAGTCATTGATCACTCCCCGGGACCAAAGCCTGCGTGGACAACAGGTCAAAAGAAAAAAGACACCCCTCAAACCGAATACTATGTAGGTCATGGGATCGCTAAAAGCAAGACCAACGCAAGGAATCAGGCAGTCCGTGATGTGGCCGTCCAGATCAGTAGACGAGTGATGGTGGAAATCTATTCCATTGAGTCTTCAGATCGGCTCAATAAAAGGCTGTTAAGGCGATCTAGTAAAATCACGTCTAAATCCATCCTGTTTGACCTGAAGATCCGTCAAGAGTATTTTGAGCAAAAGGAGAAGTCGAACCGTAAATCCTACTTTGAATATTATATTTACACGGCCTATCCCAGTAAAAGTCTTTTCAAGACACGGAAACAAATCGTTCGGTTCCTAAAGGGTCAGGCCAAAAAGGGCTTAAGAGCGTATGAAACAGCGATGAAGCAGTTAAGACGGGAACGGGTCTCAGAGGCTATCCAAAACTTGGCCGACTCTAAAAACCTGGTGGAGAGTTTAAGTTTCCACAAGTTCAAACTCAAAAGTCGTCGCTATCCCAAGATCAAGAATAACTTCATCCTGAGCGGATATGTGAACATCGCCATCAATAAGGTTCAAAGCAACCTGTTTATCAGAAAACTCAATGACAAGCAGGTTGGACGACAAGGTCAAGCTCTTAAACCCTTTATCATCCAGGCTTATTATTCCAAAAACAAAAAGCGTATACCGGTTTCTGGTGTTCAAATCACCTTTTATCAATACAATCGACGATTGACTCCTCTTAAAATCACCGATAGCAGGGGCTATGCCGAGAGTCCTGTCATCATGGGGAATGCAAATAACGGTCGCTTTAACCTTCAGGCCAAAGCCCGCTATCATGTGAAAGGAGTCTCATTTGAAGTGTCTCCCAAAACGTTAACCTTCACTTATTCCCTAACGTCTGCCCTGGACATTGGGATGATCATTTTAGAGGAACGGGTTAATAAAAAAGGGACGTCTAAAATCCTAGCGAAAACAGACTTATCCACTCAACTCCAGAGAGTCCTTTCCAATAAGGGTTTAAGCTCCCAGGAATACCATATACAAAGGTCAAGGGATAAGACCTTATTCTATAAGGCTGCAGGCGGCAAGACTGGGGCAAGATCCCTCATGCTGTGTCATCTGAAAAGTCAGTTCAGTAGCAAGGCCTATAAGAAGTTTATCTTTTATCGCACAACCATTGATATTCAACTCGTGAAAGGTAAAGGCTTTGAGACCATTTATACTGAAAGGGTCCAGCGGGTTAAAGGAGGGGGAATCTCCCATGAAAAGGCCATCTACACTTCTATTCATGATGCTCTCAGTCTTATCATCCCTAAAGTCAGAGCAGGTGTTTCTTTAAGGTCATAATATCAAGTCCTTTCAGATGAAGATTACTTTAATGATACGTTTTTTAAAAAAAAGCAATATGCGTAAATACTTAATAAAAGGTTAATTATATGGGTTTTTTATATAGTAACTTAGTTTTGTAATCATTTACCTATTTTCAATTTGACTAAATCATATAGATTATAGTCATGAATCGGAGGGGAAAATGAAACAACTGGATGAACTTGTACATATCCTTCTTGAGATGGATAAAAAGACCGGGAAATTAGATCTTGTTATAGAAGAATTAAGCTGTCAGCAGACTAAAGAGCAGGTGCGTTCATTGAAAATACCCTGCTGGACACAAAATTAGTATCATTACATGTTTGTGAAATAGATCACTGCAAGGAGTGCTTAGATTTCACGCAGTCACGTCTTTTTTTAGTTTCTCTTTTATGATCTCTGGTATAGTGTCCCAATGGGTTTCCATGATCGCCCCCTGGAGGGAATAGAGATAATAACAAAAGGGCAGGGTTTTTTGCGATTGAACTTTCATGCGTTTGTAGGCTTCAGCGGCTCCCAGTCTCTTCAAGTCTTCTAGGTTAAATATACCTATATCGTTAAGTCTTTGTTCTACGTTCTTTCCAATATTTTGTAAGGATGATAATTGCGAATTAATTGTATTCATATTAGCCTCTCGTTGTTCATATTTCTAAATAGTTTATAAATTTTATAACCCCTCTCAATCCTTTTATTCTCAAAAAGAATAATTTTATCATTAAATGAAATAAAATCTGTTAATTTTATTGAAGAATTATCCAAGTAGTGTGTTAAAAACATAAATTAATCGATTCCTACAATAGAATAGGTATTTGTTAAAGTGAGGTAATAAAATGAAAAAAATGATTCTATTTAAAGAAAAGAAATGGTGGGTGATCCAAGGATTCTTCCTTGCAACTTTAATTTTTGGGATGTTATACGTTTATCAAAATACAGTGTATGGTGATAAAAAAGATGTAATAAAAGAAATTGAGTCCCACAAAGAAAATAAGATGGTCACCAATGACGAAGATTCTCTCAATGTGGCCTTAGCCGTGCAAAAAGCTATACGAAATGTGGCTCAATCAGTGAGCCCCAGCGTAGTGAATATCAGGACTTTAAAGATTGTAAAAAACAAAAGACGAAGGCAAGACGACTTCTTCAACTTCTTTGGTGATGAGTTTGGTTATCGGAACGGTCCACAAAAACTTCAATCCCTTGGATCAGGGTTTGTGATCAGTGAAAAAGGTTATATTGTGACGAATAACCACGTTGTTCAGGGGGCCGATGAGATCACCATATTATTCCCTGATGAAAAAGAATATAGTGGGAAGATCGTTGGTAGAGACCCAAGAACAGATATTGCTGTGATTAAAATCGATCCTGGCCATAAACTTCCAGTGACACCCCTTGGGGACTCAGATAAGGTGGCCATTGGAGACTTTGCCATTGCCATTGGCAATCCCTTTGGTCTTAACGGTACATTTACTTTGGGAGTTATAAGCGCTAGAGGGCGTGACAAAGTGGATCAAGACGCGGGACTCAAGAACTACATCCAAACAGACGCTTCCATTAATCAGGGGAATAGTGGAGGCCCTCTTCTAAACATAAAAGGTCAGGGTATTGGGATGAATACCGCTATCTACTCAACCACGGGTGGGTCTGTTGGGATTGGTTTTGCTATCCCGATGAATATTGTGAAAGAAGTAGCGGCAAAGCTCATTGAGAAAGGGACAGTCGATAGGGGTTATCTTGGAGTCAGCATCACCCCCCTTTCCAAGGAGGTTGCCAGTCATTTAGGCATTAGTAAAAGATCAGGAGTCTTTGTTCAGGACGTAAAACCTGATGGGCCAGCAGATAAAGCAAAAATCAAACCGGGTGACGTGATCACAAAAGTTGGCGATAAGGCTATCTTGTCCGGCAGCCAACTGCAGCGGATTGTCAGCTCCTATAAAAAAGGTACAACCACTACCATACAGATATTACGGAATCGCAAGAAAATAGATCTTAAGGTCACTTTGGGGGAAATATCCAACAATAACGCTGTAAGAGCGGGTAAGAAATATGTGGGCCCCAGTAAAGAGTTTATGGGACTGATTGCTGGTTCTGTGGAAGATAACTTCCGGTACTTTAGACTGAACAGAAAACTACCGGGAGTGGTGGTGGTTGAGATCGAAAAAGACTCTCCTGCCGCTGCCTCAGGACTCAAGGTTCGGGACATCATCCAGGAAATTAATTATAAGAAAATCAAGACGATGAAGGATTTTGAGGATTATATCGAAAAATATAAAGGCAAAAGAGATTCCTTTCTCATCCGCGTGAAACGGCGTGGAACCAATCAATATGTCGTGATAGAAAACAATTAGAGAGTAGTAACTATCCCTATTAGCGGGGTCACCCAGCATAGGGATAGTTCAACAAACCCGTCAGTATTACTAGCAACAGCTAATCTTGACAGTCCCAGTCATTAAAAACCCATTTCTCCATTTCCAACAGGCTGAGTTTTAGGGTTCAGCCTGTTTAACTATCTACTTATTTAACAAATAAAACATTAGGTTCTTTTAGAAAGATAAAATATCAACAAAAAGGTTAACTTTTTTAAACGTTTGTAGTATACTTACTAGGGTAAATGAAAAAGTGATAGGTTTTAATATAAGCTAATTGGCTCTTTATATGTATTGGTTGTTTTAATATATGTTTAAACTAGAAGGATTTATTAAGCCTGAATATGTATTCTTTGGCCTCAACTCGGGTTCCAAAAGAGGTGTCCTGAAGGAGACCGTTGCCAGAGTGTGTGAGGTAGAGGGAATCCAGGAGAAAGAAGAAGAACTTTTAGGTTGTATTTTAAGTCGAGAAAAAGTAGAAAGCACTGGAATCGGTGAAGGTTTTGCCATCCCTCATTGTCACTATGAACAATTCCAGGGGGTTAAAGTCTTTGTGGCCTTCCCAAAGGAGCCTATTGATTTTAAATCCATGGATGGGTCTCTGGTTCGTGTGATCTTTATGATCATTTCGGATAATAAGAGTAACGAAATCTACCTGAAAACCCTGTCCCGCCTCATGTATCTTTTTCGGAGCGCTCATCTGCGTGAACAACTTTTTAGCCTTACGAAAGTCGATGAGTTTATAGAGCTCATTCAGGCCAGTGATCAACAATTAGAGTATATTTCATACTCCGGTCTGAAGGAAATGATTAAACTTCTTGAACTTGAAAATGAGATTGAAATATACAGTCATGAGATTCTCGTTGTGGACGGCAAGCGAAAGGGAAAAGCCAATCTGAAGGAAGACTCCCAATATCTGAAGCTCCAAATAGACTGTGACCTCCAAATTAAAAAGATCGATCATCGCTTGTTGAGTATCTATAAACAATTAAAGAATAAGTACAACGGCGAAATCCTCTCCAGAGTCTATCAAAACGTGTGTGGGTACTGCAACGTCCAACTACCTGTTCATATCATCCGGGAAATTAAAAGACAGAATCAAATTATTCAATGCAACACTTGCGCTAAGATACTTATTCTTAAATAATTACATCAATATTGAAAGACACTTCTATTGACTTCAAACCAAATCCTTTCGAGGTCTTTTAGTGAATATTGCTTTAGACATTGACGGTGTCATCATTGATTTCGTCCGATCCTTTAATACTGTTGTCAAAAAGCGTTTAGACTATGATCTCAAATATGAGGATCTTTACTGTCATGATATAGGACAGGTTTTAGGCATCCCAAAAGCTGATGTCAACCAGCTTCTCCACGAAACCCTTGAAAACAACCATTTTGAACTGATTGATCAGGCCAAAGAAAGCATTGATTATTTAAAAGACCATCACTATGTTTTTCTGATCACAGGCCGTGATGAATCCTATCGTGAGCGAACGATTGACCTTCTTAAAGAACATGAGATTCATTATGAGGAACTTTATTTTAGTCGTTATCTGGAGAAGCATCATGTGGATGTTCATTTTGATGTATTTGTAGAAGATAGCGTGGAAGAGGCCATTGGTCTGTCTCGGGAAGGCAGCACCGTGTTACTGATGAGTCACCCATGGAACGTCAGGACTTTGAACCTGAAGAGTCTGTTTAAAAGGGTGGATCACTGGAAAGATATAGTCAAGGAAATTGACCGATTAAGCCTTAAATAAAGTGTTTCATAAACAGTGTATCATCCATTCACTCATCACTGTCTTCGTTCTGATCCACAATGTAGTCCAGGAAATTTGGGATGTCTAATCTTCGCATAGCCCTTGAGAAATGGGTTCGCACAGTGCCTTCATTGATCTCCAGGATCTTGGCTATTTCTTTTGAAGTTTTCCCCTTTTGTTTCAGTTTAACAATTCGCAACTGCATTTTAGTGAGGGTGGAAAGGTTTTCTTTGGCTTCACTGAGTTGATAGATCAGTTCATAATTCTTTAAGTCTAAATTGTCTGACTTTAAGGAGATGATTTTCTCATTTCTTGATTCTTTCCTGGATTTGACGATACGGGTCAAAAAGGACTCGATACGTGGACCTTTCTCAACGTAGTCAGCGCCAAGCTTTTGGGCCTCCATGAAGGACTGGTCGTTGGGATAGGCGGTCATGATCACGAGATGGATATCAGGTTTCATCTCTTTGATCACTTTGGCACAGTCAATCCCTGACATATCCTTCAAGACCACATCGATGAGACAGACATCCGGTTTAAAGGGCGATTTCATTTCTTTCAGGAAGGCCGTACCCGACTCATAGTCATTGTATATCCTGATGGAGTCGTCATCTTCAAAGATCTTCATGAGTGAATGTCTGTATCCCCTGTCGTCATCGACGATGCAAACTCGTACGGGCCTTTCGTTATTATTTGCAGTACTCATGCTTTAATAATACCTAAAAAATAAAGATTAGACACTATGCGATGTGCCAATATCATCTTTTTAATGATTTTTTATGACTCTCCAAAAAAAACTTTCTTCATCGTCAAAGTTTCTCCATTTTGTCTCATGCCATCCGGAGCGATACGGGATTTTATACCCTCATGGACTTCAAGGATAATAGGTCATCCTGTATAAAAGGTAACCGTTGATGGTCTTTTTGATAATTACCCTAGTCTATCCTGTCACTCAAGGTTTCATAAAGCCTTTATTCAAAATGGCCGCTTTTAATGGATTCAGGCTCTCTTTTGTGAATTGTCATTCCTTGAAGCCATGTTCAAGCTTTTCTTTTTCCTTATCTCAAACGCCTTATTCAAGGTCTCTAACTTCTGACGACTCTCCTGAAAGCCTTTTAACCGGCGATCAAATCTTCTGAACATTGTCTCTGTCATTTGCATGAGACCTCCCTTTAAGGCTTGGAATTACAAGATTTTTAGTATACAGTTATTAATATACAATGATTCGATTAAAAAGGGGTTATGCAACGCATACTTGGGCTTTTTTTTTAACATTCAGGCATAAAGAGAATAATTCTATAAACACGATACGCTTTTTAGCAGATGATTTCAAGCATTTTATCCATTGGGAAAAGATGAGCTAAAAATGAGGGAATAATAAATTAATAAAGACAGGTTTATTTAATTGCCCTGTAGGGCAAATTAGTATTGAAGGAACACCAGGATTTCCCCGCTTTTCATTCAAATCGTTCTTTCAAATCCATAAGATGATAAGCTCACTTATATATTTTTACACATCTT
>CAJXGR010000042.1 GCA_913053665.1 uncultured Spirochaetia bacterium | reverse complement strand
ATTCAGTTGGATAATCGTACGGAGATCATGTTCTACATGCTAAGGGATAAAGATGATAAGGTTAAATCGGCTTCCAGCGGAACTATTGTATGGGCTGACCAAAGGACTCGTCATCTTTTATTAAAGGACGTTCAAATCAAGGTATTGGATAAGTGGAAAAGCCCAAAATCCCATGGGACCTACCCCATATCATGGCAATTTAAGATACCCGATTTGGGGATCGACCTAAGGATCACACCAGCTTTTAAAAACCAAGAACTAAACACCCAAACCACCACCCGTATCACCTATTGGGAAGGAGCAGTCAAGATTATAGGGAAGATGGCGAGTAAAAAGGTCACTGGACAGGGGTATGTAGAAATGACAGGTTATGTCAAAGGAATAAAAAGGTAATCTAAGTTCTTAAGGATTCAAAGGATATGAATAAAAAAACATCCCGTAATAAGACAAGTCATGAGAAAAGCCAAACCATTAGCGATCTAGAACTTCTTAGAATGACCCGTACTTTAACCAGCACCCATGACTTGGATACCATCCTGGACACCATTAGCAAGGAAAGCACGTCTCTATTAAATGCGGATCGTTGCACTCTGTTTGTGTACGACCCTTTCAAAGAAGAATTATGGTCTAAAATCGCCCAGGAGCTTGAGATCGATGAAATCCGACTGAAAGTAGGAGAAGGAATCGCCGGACAGGTGGCCCAAACTAAAGAAGTCCTGAACATTAAGGACGCCTACAAAACGAATTCCTTCAATCCCCATATTGATGAACTCACAGGTTATGAGACCAGGTCCCTCCTGGTGAGTCCTTTACTCAATATCAGCCAGGACTTGGTAGGAGTGATAGAGGTTTTAAACAAAAAGGAAGGAGTCTTCACTGATAAAGACGAGGAATTCATTGGAATCCTCTCCAAAATATCGGCTATTGCCATTGAGCAGGCTCAACTCTATGAGTGGAACAGAGTTTTAAGGCAGTACAATGAGAATATTATAAAGAATATATCCTCCGGGCTTATTGTCATTGATGTAGATCATCGGATCACTCTGGTAAACAAAGTCGCAGAAGAGATATTTGCCCCCTTTACAAAGGAACTCAAAAATCATTTGGTATCAGATGTCCTCTCCTCCTTTGAAGAGATACCTGGTCTTCTCCAATCTATTGTTGAGAAGGGGCATGCCAAGCTTGAAAAGATAGAAGTGAAAGGAAACGATCAACTATATTATTTTAATATTCGCGGCTCAAAGCTTGAGTCCAAGGGGAGTTCAGATTATGGCTATATCCTTTTGGTCGATGACATAACCGATAAAGTCCTTTTAGAACTGCAAAACAAGCAAAAGGAAAATCTTTCACTTATTGGAAACATGACCAGCTCCATCATCCACGACATCAAAAACCCCATGTCTATTATCAAGGCTTATCTCCAGATTATGAACAAGAATATGGAGGATGAGAAGTTTAAACGATATTTTTCTATTATCTATAGTGAAATTGATCGTCTGGTCGCCATGACGGGGGAAGTATTGCATTTTGTGAGGGGAGAGTATGATATTAACCTTGAAATCTGTAAGTTCTCGGATTTCATCTATAATATCGCTCCTCTCATCAAACAACTTTTCCGCGAAAAGAGTATAAAAATGAAGATTAGAATGCGATATCAGGGGGAAGTTCTGATTGACAAAGATAAAATGCGGCGTCTGTTCTATAATATCGCTTCCAACGCTAATGACGCTATGGACACATCGGGAAACTTTGAGATACAGGCCTATAGCGAGAGCAATGACCTAAAGATTCATTTTAAAGACAACGGAAAGGGAATCCCTCAAGCCATGATTGACAAGATATTTGTTCCCTTCACCACTCATGAAAAGCACTATGGCATTGGTTTAGGCATGGCTATCGTCAAGAAGATTGTAGATGAACACAACGGTCAGATTGAAGTCGTCAGTACTGAGAACAAGGGAACAGAAATCATTGTAACGATCCCCTTATTGCCAGTATGATCTAAGGATTAAGGCAGTCAAGTTCCATCAAAAGGCTATAGCTCCCCCTTCCCCATTGATCCCATATCAAATAACACTTCCATTAAGTATTTTAGTGGCTAACGTTCCGCTCACTGGCTTAATAAAGTAGATATTTCCTGGGTTCAATCAGCTTATTAAAAAAGTTATAAGTCTCCCTGGAGAAGAGGTTTAAAGCTAAAACCTGACTCTTAATCTTTCCAGTGAATACATTCACCGGGGCATTGATCTATTTCTTCCTGGATGGCTTCTTCCTCTCCAGCCTTGGCATCGACCACAAAAGCCAGATCATCATCGTCCATCTCAAAGACTTCAGGTAAGTTATCGGCACACTGCCCACAGGACGTGCACTCATCTTGATCTACATATACATCTTTACCCATACTGCTTACTCCTAGGTAATATTTTCTATTTTCAATTGTTTACTTTCATATTTTTTCTTAAAATAATAAATCCTTTTAAAAAAAGAAACAGGAGTAGGAACATTTTTCTTTCCATTCTTTAGATAGGAATAAAAACCTATGCTCACACATCCTTTTGAGGCTCCTCATTTTTAAAGGGTCATTAAATAAAAGGCTAACTAATTGGTATTGTCGGTACTTTGTGATTAATATAATGTTTTTCGGCTTTAATCATAAGCTTGCCCAAACGAAAATACTGGACTAATGGTATTTTAGAAGGACAGACATAACTACAGCAGCCGCACTCAATGCAGTCAAACAAACCAATCTCTTTCACTTCGTCAAACAGGTTGGCGTTAGCCAGTTCTTTCATGGTACAGGGCATCAAATACACGGGACAGACTCTAATACACGCTCCACAACGGATACAGGGCTGTTCTTCATTTGCCTCCACTTCCTTTTGTGAGAGAACTAATATCCCGGATGTCCCCTTAACGATAGGTATATCAAGAAATTGCTGGGCAAACCCCATCATGGGGCCTCCTGCAATAACCTTTTCGGCCTCTTCAGTGAGTCCACACTCATCCAGAAGGTCTTGAATTGTTGTACCAATCTTGGTTTTATAATTACCAGGTTTCTTGACGATAGTTCCAGTAACCGTGACCACACGATCTGTAATGGGTTTGTCAAAGACAACAGCCTCATACACGGCTAACAAAGTACCCACATTGGAAACCACGCATCCCAAGTCCATAGGGAGGCCTCCAGAAGGAACTTCCTTCCCTAGAGCGGCATGAATCAATTGTTTTTCAGCCCCTTGTGGATAGTTCACCTTTAAGGGCAAGATATCAATGTTTTCTTCTTTCTGACATAATGCATCCATATATTGAATGGCGTCTTGTTTATTATTCTCGATTCCAATGATCGCTTTATCCACTCGTAAAAGTCTCTGGAGGATCTTGAGTCCTTCAATAATCTCCATCCCTTTCTCTAACATCAATCGGTGGTCGCATGTTAAATAGGGTTCGCACTCCACACCGTTTGCCACGATTAACTCGATCTTTTTATCTTCTGGAGGGGATACTTTGATGTGAGTTGGGAAGGCCGCTCCTCCAAGCCCCACGATTCCGGCCGCCCTTATTTTCTTGAGTATAACATCTCGAGCTTGACCTTCCCAGCTTACCTTGAGAGGCTGCCCCCCAATTTGACCCTGAAAGGTGCCTTCAAACTCAATCACCACCATCTCAGACTCAAAGCCTGTTACAGTAGATTCTTTAACAATATCGATAACCTTTCCCTGTATGGAAGCGTGAACATTGGCTGAGAAGGCTCCAACAGCTTCACCGATCAGGTCTCCTTCTTTAACTTCAGTCCCGGTCTCCACAATGCATTTGGCTGCTGCTCCTGCATGTTGTTGGAGAGGGATTTTAACGACTTTAGGCAGGTCGGCATTGATAATTCTATTGTGATTGGATAGATCTTTATTTTCAGGAGGGTGGACGCCACCCCCTCTAAATCGTTTGAGTCCAAGCATTAAGTTCAATCTCCTTTGACTGAAATATGAACTGGTATCTATTTCTGTATAAATGACACGATAAAATGGTCTGTGTCCTGTTTAACAGACGATCCGACCTCTATTCAGGGTTTAAGATGAAATGGTATATCATCCCTGTATCAATGAGAATATTTGATACTTCAGGATTGGGGTGAAATAATAATAAAATGAAAGGACTTTGTCAAATAGGATTGTAAGCTTATTACCTCTATTCAAGTTCACTCAATTTAATTTCATTATTTTCGTCTAGCTTTGCTTTATACCTTGAATCACCATCATTTATGATCAATTCAATTCCATTTTTAATGGCTTGGCGAATTAAATCTAATATATCTTCTTTTATATATTCTGCGCCTGTTAAAGGATTATTACTTAATAAACAATCCAAAGTATTGCGAGATAAAGAAATATTTCCCACATTAAATAACAAGTCTTTCAGCTTTTTTTTTGTTCTTTTCCCTTTTAAGTCAGGGTTAACATCAAAATGTATTTCCTTATTATCTAGATGGTCAGAAATATCACTTTCTTCTAAATGTTCTATTGTTGTTTCAAGTTCTTTTAGATATTCTAATTTTTTATCATGTAAAAAGTCATTTTTTGGCATATCGCTCTCTTTCTTTTTGATTCATCTCTCTACTACTAACAAGTAAAGCTTCTTTAGTTTTTTTATAGATGAAAAAACTAATCAAATATCGCCCTCCAATTGTTTGCCCCCAAACACTGTAGAGATGTTCATCAGGATAATGGCCTTTTTGTTCAAATAGAAACTTAGGATTATTTCTGAAAACTTCAATTATTTCGTTATAAGTGACATTATGCTTACGATTTAACTTTTCTTCAGTTTCTTCGGATAAGATAACATCTACTATTTCTATTATTACAAATTTAACATGGATTAATAAATTAGTCAAGAACTGCAAACAGAATTGCAAGCTTATAAATAATATTGTATTTACCCTGACAACCACATATTATTGGATTTTATTGTTCCTGATCGGGATCATTTCGGATGTAAAAACAAATATAAGAGGTCCGTTGATCTGTTCCAGTGAAGCAAATATAGAAGGTTTTCTTCAAGGCCTGCTCCTGAACAAGCTTATCAATGAGGTCATACAGTTCATCTTTCCCGATAGCCTCATCATCCAGAATGCCTGAATTGTTGTAGCGGACTTCTGTGAGTTTGTGAAACCCCTGTTTCTCTAAGTAGGTGCTTTTAATATTGAGTAGTTTCATGTTTTTCAGGTTTTCTTTAATGAGCCGGATTTTCTGGTCATAGCTGGTGTAATCTATGCCGTCAATAATATTTAACTCTCGTTTAAGGGTGTCGATTTCTCTATTCAAAAAGTGTCTCCATTAGATGATGATCCAGAAAGCCCAATCATAGGATAGTCTCCAGTTATTGATCTTCCAGCCTATCTTCCAGTCGTTCAATAGCTTTGATCAGCTTTTCCTCCAGGGTTTTTTTCCCGGTGAACGCATCGGAATCCTGATTCAACACTGATTTAATCAGCTTTAACTTGTCTAATATCTGATCTCCTTTAGGTGCATCCTGGGCCAGTTCTTCAATTTCTTTAACCATCCTCTGAACATCCTCATAATGCTCCATAAACTCCTTTGTATCTCCTGGAAAGGCAACATTCTCACCATAGATGTTATAATGGTGGCTATGATTGGCAATCCGATTTTGAAACTCTGATATATTGCCATAGATCACAATGTTGGAAGGCAGGCTTTCGTTTTCGTCAGCCCCTTTAATAAACTTGAAGCGTTCATAGTGCTCAATCCCTCTAGAGCTAATCCTATACTCTCCTTCCCCTAAAGATCGCACTAAGGCAAGTTTTCTCATATTCGTCAGGGCCTTTTGAACGGTCTGAAGACCTTGTTTCTGGTTCTTGAAGTCAAAACGATCGGCTAAGGCCTTCTCATCCATTCCTGTACCAGGGTCTTGCTGAGAGTACTGATATAATATCTTTAACAGTTTTAGGGAAATGATCTCTAAATCATCGCTCATACGATCCTCCAAAGTTCCGTGAGTTCTTTTCCAGTAACATATTTATCGGCCATATTATCTTCCAGCTATCCTATTAGGGAAAAATACACAGAATCCTGGCAATAGTCAACGACTAAATATCTTTTTGAGGCCTTGAGTGATTAGTAATATCAGACCCGCCTGGAGTATAATCGCTGGGCCAGAGGGGATATTCGAGAAGTAGGCCGACACAATAAGCCCTGATGTAATAAAATAAACGCTTAAAATCATGGATAGGAGGATAACTTTCTTGAGGGAGTTCGTAAAAATCAAAGCGATGGAGGGAGGGATCGTAAGAAGGGCGATCACAAGAACAACGCCTATGATCTTGATCAGAACGACAATCGTAAAGGCAATACATGTGTATAAAAGGATGTTCAGGCCTCTGACAGGGATTCCTTTGAGGGATGTGAACTCCTGATCAAAGGAAAAGGCGATCCACTCCTTGTAAAACAAGGTGAATACAACAGATAGTAAAACAATGAGTCCCATCATGATGTAAATATCACTGATAGCGATAAATAGAATGCTGCCAAAAAGATAACTGCTTAAAGGAGGAGTATAGCCTGGAGTTAACTTGATAAATAATATACCGATAGCCATTCCGGCCGCCCAAAAGATACCGATCAGTGTGTCATTGCGATGAATCTTGTTATGACTGATATTCCCCAGGATAGCGGCAGAGAGGGTGGCAAATGCAAGGGCTCCTAAAAAAGGTGGCAGACCCAGGTAATGGGCGATACCAAGCCCCCCATAAGATGTGTGGCTAATCCCTCCACTGATAAACACGATCCTTTTGATCACCACGAATACACCCATCAGCCCACAGAGAAGTCCAGCCAGAACACCGGCTATAAGGGCGTATTGGACTAATTTTAGGCTTAATAACTCTGTCATTCAGGTCTCACTAATCCTTGTGACTTGTAGAAGTCTCGTTATGCTCTTTGAATACTCGATGAGGGATGCCATGACCGATCAAATCAATGGGACAGCCGTAGGTCTCTTCAATGATACCGGGAGGTAATTCGCGTCCCCCATGATAGAAAAGCTTTTTATTGATGCAGGCAATCTGTTTCGCTGACTTGGAGACGATCCCCATGTCATGGGTGACGACGACAATGGTTGTATCCTTATTCCACTCAGTTAAATACTGACTCAGGTTCTCTTGTGACTCGCTGTCAATAAAGGTTGTAGGCTCATCCAGCAAGAGAATCCTGGGCTTGGTCACCAGAGTACGAGCGATGATCACCCTCTGCAATTGCCCACCGGATAACTCATTGATGGGGTGATCTTTATAATCCAACATATTCACCATGTCCAGGGTTTCTTCAGCTAACTTATAATCCTCTTTAGAATAAAAGCGAAACAGTCCACGAAGTCCAAGAAATCCCATGACCACGACATCTATGACTTTTATGGGAAACTCCCTGTCAAACACAATATATTGAGGGACATAGCCAATATATCTCCTGGGATCTTTGCTCTGAAACAGCTCAGGATTAAACAGGATCTTCCCACTCGTGGGTTTTAAGAGTCCAAGGATGATTTTAAGGAGTGTGGTCTTCCCCCCACCGTTTGGGCCAATGATCACCAGGTAGTCACCCTGACGAATCGAGAGACTAAGGCCTTCCAGGATTGGCTCTTTCGGACGATAGGCAAATGAAATATCCTGGGCCTCTAAAATGATCTCTTGGTTCATATTCTATTCCAACGCTCGTTTGAAGGTTTGAGAGACCTTTTTCAGGTTATCCAGCCAGTCTTTTTCAAGGGGATTGATCTCCAGGACCTGGGCACCTATCTCATCTGCAATCTTTTGAGCACTTTCCTTAGAAAAACCTTTCTGAACAAAGAGTACTTTTGTTCGATTCTTCTTAGCCATATCTATAAGTCGTTTCAAGTCCTGAAGGCTTGGTTCCTTCCCTTCGGCCTCAATTGAGACTTGCTTCAAGCCATATTCTCTGGCAAAGTAGCCCCATGCAGGGTGATAGACAATAAATGTCTTGCTTCTCAAATGGGATAAGGATTGACGGATAGCTTTATCCAACTGATGAATATCCTTTAGAAAACCCTTGAGATTGAGTTGATAATAATCCTTGTGCTTGGGGTCTAATTGACTTAATACCTTATAGATATTCTCAGAGCAGATTTTAACGTTAGCCGGAGAGACCCATACATGGGGATCCAGGCCTTTATGCAAATGGTTGGCGTGATGATTCCCTTCTCCAGACGCCTCATGATCATGATCAGAGTCAAAAGGCCTGATTTGAAGGCCTTCAGACATATTGATAATCTGTAGTTGCTGGTTAGAAGAAAGTATTTTAGGAAGGTACTGAATCTCGAAGGAGAAGTTAGGACTCCCGACTTTCAGATAAATACTGGACTCTCTGATCTTTGCCAATTGTCTGATAGTTGGTTCATAGGTCACGGGACTTTCAGACTTTGGGACCATGATATGGACTTCTACAAACTTCCCGCCAATCCTCTCGACAAAATAGGCTTGTGGGGGGACGGAGACTGTGACGACTATTTTCCCCTTGGGGCGACTAAAATGTTTCTTCTGATTGCAATTTGAGTAAATAAAGAGGAAGAAAATCAAGATGAGTAAGGGGATGACCAAGGGACGTTTGTTCATTATTGTATCCAATAAAATGCAAATGGCTTGCAATGAATATAATAAAAAGCCAAACACTTCGTCAAGAACTACCTTAAAATTTCCCTGGATTTAGGCTGACAGGTTGATTTTAAATATCATCCTTGTAATTCAAGTTAATAAAAGCCTTTCGATCTCCCGCATCTACCCTTAGCTCTTTCAGGGTTCCAAGAGACAGAAGATGGGCTAAGCTGTAGTCTTTCAGGGTATTAGGGGATTGGATAATATCATTATAAGCCTTAGCCAGTCCCTTACAGGTATACAGGCCACTTAAAGGTTCCAGGCCTCTTTCTGAACGGAACACATAGATGTCAAAGGATGGATCTACCTGATAGACAGCCAAGAGCTTCTCCATCACTTCAGAGGACATATAAATCATGTCACAGGCCAGTACAAGGAGATCATTGTCGGGATAAGCTTTGTGAACACTAAGGAGACCGGCTAAGGGCCCTGCAACACCTACACAGTCAGGGATTAATTGGTCAGGTGAGAATATCTCATTATAGGCTTCCTTCTGACGGGGATGAATAGAAATCACGGTTTGGTGGGCTAAAGGACTTAAGACATTATATACATGCTGAGACCATGTGTGACCATTGATTTCAATAAGCCCCTTGTCTTCACCCATCCTACTGCTCTTCCCGCCACACATCACAAGTCCCAAAACCTTTCGTCTATCAACTTGTGACAAAACTAACTCCTTGTAAGTCTATTATATCATCAAGTCAAGAACTTATTCCATTTGATAAATGCGTGAATAATCAGCACATTCAGTCTCACGCAAAGCGTCTACTATCATAGTTTCCGCAATGCTGTAATCAACAACAAAACAAGCTACCTCCATTGTTCCAGAACCGATACTACCCCCGTCGCATTCCCCAAGACCTGTCCAACCCAAGAGGTTATTTAATTTATCTTCAAGAGAATTACGCTTAGAAAGGTCATCAGGAGAACCAAAGTCATCAATCTTATACTCCAAAATAAGAAGAACATGATCGTCTATATCGATTTCCTTATAATCTTGCTCATAAACAGGTTTAAGTATATGCCTTAAGTTGTCATCTTCTGTCAGCTTGGGATCAACAGGATACTCTCTATTACTCCCTTTAGAACCCACCTCTCCCCAATGCTCTGTAATGATGTTTTCATAAGTCCAGGCTTCGTGATAATGTAGTACTTCATCAATATTCTTGTAAAGTTTTACCATATGATTTATCCCCGAATTATTTCATAGAAGATTGTTCAGCCTACAGTTAATTCATATTATATAGTAAATCAATTTACCAGACTAATGTTGAGCGGCTTGAACTTCCATACAATGGTCACACCCAGTCCATTCGCTGGTGCCATCACTGAAATGCTCTTTCTTCCATACAGGCACGTCTTTTTTCACCCGATCTATGATATATCGGTTGGCGGCATAGGCTTCCTCCCTGTGAGAGGCTGTTGTAATCACCACGACGGCCGTCATGGATATATCCACCCGTCCCACCCGATGGATGCAGATCGCCTGATGAAGTTCCCATCGAACCATGGCCTCATCCACGATTTCCCGTATCACCCGTTCCGCCATCGGTTTGTAGGACTCATATTCCAGGAAGTCGACAGCCTTTCCCATATGATGATTCCGGGCTTCACCACTGAACAGAACAACGGCCCCAGCCTTCGGGTGATGGTATTTCCCCAGTAAGTCAGCTAAATCAATAGGCTCCTCAACGATGTAATCCATTTAACCCCCACTGGAAGGCGGCATAATGTAGATTTCATCTTTCTCATGGATGACATAATCCCGTGAGGTAAATCGTTCCGCCACAGCGATACGGGAATGGTCTAAAATACCTGTCGACTTGGGATTAATGGCTTTTAATCTATCCATAACTCCCTCAATATTAGACTCACCCAATAACTTTATGTAAAAACGAGGGTCAAAGTAATCCCTGAGCCCTCCGAATACGTGTATGACAACTTCCATCCTATCCTCCAATTGCTTTCATCGATAGGGGACTTCCCACAAAATGGTTATCCTGCTTTTGTCCCATGGCTTTCATAAGTATACACTCTGTTCCTAGAGGGGATTCATTCGACTCAATAAGAGAAAAACCCTGATTCACACTGAGACAACCGTAGATCTTGCCATCATGGCTCAGTCTCAGGCGGTTGCAATCAGAGCAAAAGGGGGAGGAGTCATTGGCTATGATCCCAAACCTTATGTGATCCATTGTTTCCCAGTATCGGGCGGTAGAAGATTCCTTCCTTTTAAGGCTCACAAAGGAATATCCCTTAGCAATCTCATTTAATATATCCTCTTCCGAGAATAAGTAGCTGGCAAAATCATGGTAGAGATAACCCATTTTCATGAGTTCCAGAAAGCGAATGGTGATCCCACGATCTCCGGCAAACCGCAACAAAGGGAGAATCTGCGATTCATTCACCCCTTTCATCACCATACAGTTGATCTTAACCTTTAACCCGATCTCAATGGCTGTGTCAATCCCCTTTAAAACCTTGTCCAAATGGCCTCTTGGAGTCACCCGCCTGAATACATCAGGATCCAGGGCGTCTAAAGACACATTGATAAACTCCAAACCACTATCTTTAAGGCTTTTAGCTTTATAAGCCAATAAACTTCCATTGGTGGTTAACTTGACTTTAGGGATCCCAAGTTCTCGTAAAAGACTCACCAAGCGAGTGACAGGCTTATACAGAAGAGGTTCCCCACCGGTCAGACGGACGGACTCAAGGTTTACAACATCATGAATCCTGGATACCAGGTCACAAAACTGATTTGGCTCAAGTGTCTTATGATGGCCAGTGTGAATATCCTTGTCTTTCACGTCCACACAGTAAGTGCAGGCAAAATTGCATTCAGGACTCACACTGAGCCTAAGAGTTTTAAATTGTCGACCTAGATGATCTGTTACCATAACAGCCTCCAGGGGTAGAAGTGAACCTGTGTTCCTTCCTCCAAGAAGGAAAGGTCACCCGGATGGACAGCTAAACCGTCTGATCCTATGGCCGCTGTCACGTCACCGCTGCCATTGTTTGTGATAGGTATTAGAGCAGATAAATGATCTCCATTCCTTATCTTACAGGGAAAATAGACCGTACGCTCACCTTTTATTCTATGCCCCTCTGCCAGTGGGAGTTTTAAACGCCTCATATCTCCTAATCCCATGACCTTGCGTATATACGGCTCAATGAAGATCTTATAAACCACCTGACACGATACGGGATTGCCAGGAACCCCAAAAACGACCCCTGTCTCTGTCTCACCAAACCACAAGGGCTTACCAGGTTTAATCTTCACTTTGTGGAAGAGCTTTTTGACACCAAAAGAAGCGAGAACATCGGGTACAAAATCAGCGTCCCCCATAGACACGCCACCCGATATGATTAGTATATCTTCTTTTAACCCACGCTCTATTGCTTTTTCCAGTTCTGCCTTGGTATCCCGGACAATATCGTAATAAGAAGGAACGATCCAGTAGTTCTGAAGGGAGGATTTCAGGTTGTAGTGATTGGAATCCCTGATTTGATGGGTCAGTGGAGGTTGATCAATCGGGACGATCTCGTCTCCAGTGGATAGAATGGCAACTGTCGGACTGTCATAGACCTGAACTTTGTTTATACCGAGGGTTGCAAGCATACTGATCACATAAGGTTGGATCACATGGCCTTTGGAGAGGATCAGGTCATTCTTTTTAGCGTCCTCCCCACGTTGAGCGATATTTTTACCAGCCTGGATCTCTGTCACATCGAATATTACATGAGGCCCCGTCTGTATACTTTGCTCCACCTGGATGATAGCGTCTGCCCCATCGGGTACCATTGCTCCCGTCATGATCTTAACGGCATTTCCTGATACGATGGATTCTCCTGCAGGCATTCCGGCAAATACTTCTCTTGTTACATTGAACTCTTTTATATGCTCATCGTTTAAATCACTGGATAGAATGGCGTATCCATCCATTGTGGCTCGATTAAACGGCGGATAGTCCCTATCAGCATGGATTTCCTCAGCCAGTGCAAATCCTGAAGCTTCTAATATACCTTTCTGCACGTGTCTGGAAAGTTTAGTGTGGGCTAATATGATTTCTTGGGCTTCATCTACATTTAACATCGTCACTCCTTTTCAAGGTTTGGGAAGGCTTATCCGTTTCCAGAGAAACCCTATCGTCCTTCAGACGTAGAAAGCAAATGACATTCGTCCCACTTTCCTTAGTCCATAAGGATCGGAGTTTTTTATTAAAGGCCTCACAAAAGCCAATCTAACCAACAGGGGTTAGAAAAGCCCCAAGAGACCAGAATGGATCAGTTTTATGAGTGTCCGCCTCCCTTGAGCATTTTTCTCGCATGGAATACCCCTGGGATAATAGCTTCCAGACTTTCTCTCGCCCCATTGGAGCTACCAGGCAGGGTAATGATTAGGGTCCCTGATATAGATCCGGCAATAGCCCTCGAAAGCATGGCAAAGGGGGTACGCATATTTCCATAAGTTCTTATAACTTCAGTAATACCATCGGCGTCTCTCTCTATAATCTCTTTGACAGCCTCAACCGTATGATCCCGTGGGCCAAGACCTGTGCCTCCACTCGTGAATATAAAGGGTATATCCTTATCCACCCAGGATTTAATCTGCTTTTGTATTTTATCCCCTTCATCGGGAACGATCTGATAGTCCGCGATATCCACACCAATCTCTCTTAGCATCTTCTGAATGATCACACCGGACTTATCCTCACGCTTTCCGGCGGCTGTTGAGTCAGAACACACGAGGACAGCGGCTTTCGTGCCTGCCTTAGGCTGATATCGTTTATCGGACTTGCCTCCGGTCTTTTCAAGAAGCTTGATTCCAGTGATCTCAATCTCTTTATCGATAGGTTTTAACAGATCATAAATAGTTAATGCTGTGATTGACACTGCTGTAAGGACTTCCATCTCCATACCGGTGCGGCCGATGGACTTTCCCGAAACCTTTATGAGAACGCCCTTCTCGTCCTTTTCCTCATCCATAAGCTCGAAATCAATGTCCAGCGAATCGATACTAATAGGATGACAATGAGGGATGAGATTGGCCGTATTTTTAGAGGCCAATAAACCGGACGCTTTGGATAGATCAAATATATTCCCTTTAGGGATTGAATTATCCTTGATTCGCTCAAGGGTTTCAAGGGAGCATAAAACTTTTCCCATGGCCTGGGCAGTTCGTAGACTGATTTGCTTACCGGTAATATCTTTCATAATCGTCCCTTCATGGGCTTTCTGTTTTCTTTCACTGAATGATAAATCCTTTCGTATCCATTTGTCACGGGATATTTAAGAAAGACATATAAAATATAATTCCATTCCCTGAAAAAGCAAGAGATTTCATTCTCTTAATTTACATTCAAGTACAATAAACCTTAACTCCTTAGAAAGTTTAGTAAATATTATCTTATTATTTGTGAGTTATATCACAAATGAGCGATTTTATTTATAAAAAAACAGCAACCCCATAAAGCTCAAGAAAAAGGGAAATTAGAGTGATGGCTAGTGATAATTATTTGTAGACACGCGATTAAGAAACTGTTGAATTAATTGGTTTTGAGGTGATTTCAATAGCGGGAAGTGCCGAAACGATTAAAGAGACTATTATTTTTGGAGAAACTTATGGCTCGTTATATTGTGACAGAGATCGCCAGAAACTTAATAGTGCGAGGGGATAATGTTCAGTCCATTATTGAAGTTACAGGTCTAAGCACTAAAGACGTTTAGAAACTGAAAGAGGAGAAATAGATTCTGGAATTTGCCCTTGGGAAGAATTAAATTGCTTAGGGTGTTTATAGAAGGCTATAACCAAACAAGAGCCGTTTAATAGAAGTCACTACCAGTAAATTAATATTGAGGTCTTTTGTGGAAAAGGATTTAGTTGAAAAACAGGTGGAATCTCAACTCATTTATGAAGGTTCTTTTTTTAAATTATACAAAGATAAAGTCTTGCTTCCAGATAATAATTATTCCCATAGAGAATATATCCTGCACCCCAAAGCGGCAGTGATCGTACCCATTTTCCCTGATGGAGACATCCTCCTCATCAAACAATTCCGCTATCCCCTGAAGGACATATTTATAGAGGTTCCCGCCGGGAAAACAGATCCAGGCGAATCTTTAGAGGAAACC
>CAJXGR010000041.1 GCA_913053665.1 uncultured Spirochaetia bacterium | reverse complement strand
TGGTATTAGCAAGCTTATTAATTACTATTTACAATTTTGGTATCCTAAGGAGTGTAGAAAATCTTTTTCTTGATAGCATTGTAACTAATTTTACTGATCCTTCAGAGGCTAGTACTGAAATAGTCTACGCAATGACCACTGGTCGCTCTCTAAAAGAGGCTGAAAAGCTTTACCAAATGGGTTGGCCCTGGAGACGGGACACATATTCTAAACTGATCAGTTTTCTTAATAATAGTGGGGCAGAAGTTATAATTATTGACTCGGTCTTTTCTGAAAAGTCGGTCTATACTTATGCTGGAGAACCTGATGACAGCAATTTTGCGAACGCCATGAAATCTGCCGGAAACGTCATTATTGGAAATATATTTAAAATGACCTCCCAGCAACTTAAAGAGGCGGCAATAATAAAAGCATTGAAGATTGAAAAGAAATATAAAGCTAAGCTTTATAAGAAGTATAAAAATAAGATAATAAGTCAATATAAAGAACAAATAAAAACAGAATATAAAAGACGTTATAAAGAAGAGTTTGGTGAGGGAATTACAAAGAAATATCAAATTAAATATATCAAACAGCTAAAGAAAGACGTTGAGAATCATTTTATAGAAAAGAAATTTAGTGAACGTCATTTAGACACTCTCATTGAAAACGAGTTAACAGATATACTACGAAAAATCATTGGTGAGGCTCTCAAAAAGGATTTCTCTAAAGTAGCGAAAAAAGAAGTCATCAACCATATTATTTCTTTTATGCAAAAAAAATATTCTAACGAAATGAAAAAGAAAAATGATGGTAATCCTGATACTCAAAAACTTGCTGTACAGATTGATCCAAGTAAAATCGTTACGAATAATATACCAATCTACTACAATACTGAGCCTCCTACCCGGTCCTTTTGGGATAAAAAGATTCTCCTAGGGAGTGTTGAGGGCTTGATTGATGATGATAATACAACACGGCGAACTCCTTTGCTCATTAATTATTTTGATCATTATTATCAAACTCTATCTTTTGCAACTATTCTTTATTATTTAAAACCCCAAAAAGTTGAACTTCTTAAAGATAAAATTGTGCTAGATGAACAGATCATTTCTCTAACCAAAAAAGGTTATCTCAGACTAAAATACTATGGGAAAAGTGATGTCTATAAAAAAATAGATCACATCGATATGCTTAAAGTCTATGACTTTATGAACAAAGTCTATGATATTTATTCAAAATCGATAAATGAACCAACAATTGAAAAAGACAAGTTGGTCTCAAACTCTAAAAATATCAAGCAATTCTTGAAACAATTAGAATCTAAACATCCTGAAGTTCTAAAAAAGACTTTTGAGAAACTACAATTTCCTGAGAAATTGTTAGGTTTATCAAGAGGATATTCCAAGTTCCAGGATAAATTAAAATATTATAATGGTTTAGTTGATAAATGCCCCCCAGAAACGTTTAATAAAAAGATTGTACTTATTGGGGATCAATTTGCGGCCCACTTTGACTTGAGAGCCACGCCATTCGATAAAAAAGAAGTCGGTGTTCATATTCACGCGACGGCCATTGATAATATCATAAGTAGAGATATTCTCGTTGAGTTCAGGGAAAATATATACTTAATCATTGGTATTTTTGCACTTGCTTTATTCACTTATCTACTCATCCATAAAAGATCCATTATAACAAGTATGGTACTCACTTTTTCACTCCTCATAGCGGTGATATTATTTTCCATCTTAGCTTACAAATACTTAAACTATCTTATAGACACTGTCACTCCTGTTTTATCAATCGTCTTCACTGTTATTGTCATTACAGGAATCAATTATTTCAAGGAGAGCAAACAGAAAAAGTACATTCAGGGAGCCTTTGGCCAATACTTATCCCCCAAAGTCATTGATATTATTATAGATGATCCGAATAAGCTTAATTTAGGGGGGGTACGTAAGGAAATATCCGCCTTTTTCTCTGATGTGCAGGGCTTTTCCACATTTTCTGAGTCCCTGAGTCCTGAAGATCTGGTTCAACTCCTCAATGAGTATCTCACCGCTATGTGTGACATCATAAGTAAGTACGACGGGGTGGTAGACAAGTTCGAGGGAGACGCGATCATCGCCTTCTGGGGCGCTCCCCTGGATCAGCCGGAGCATGCCAAATTATCCTGTTACACGTCCATTGAAATGCAAGAAACATTAATCGATATGCGTAAGGCTTGGAGAGATCAAGGAAAAAATGAACTCCTTGTAAGGATCGGTGTGAACTCTGGCCCGGCCGTTGTGGGGAACTTAGGCTCTAATCAACGGATGGACTACACTATGATGGGAGATACGGTCAATCTCGCAGCCCGTTTGGAGGGAGCCAATAAGTTTTATAGAACCTATACGATGGTTTCTGAGGCCACCTATCAGATGGCCAAAGACTTTGTGGACGCCCGTGAGCTGGATAAAATCCAGGTTGTAGGCAAGAATGAACCCGTCACAGTGTATGAGTTATTAGCTAAAAAAAATCAGACGAAAGGCCCATTAGCTGAAGTTTCTGAGCATTATCTCAAGGCCTTGAATCTATACAAACAAATGAAGTTCGCTGAAGCCATCTTAGTCTTTCAATCGGTTTTAAAGATAGTACCTGATGATGGTCCTGCAAGTACTTATATTGAACGCTGTCAAGCTTTTATCGACAATCCCCCTCCTAGCGATTGGGATGGGGTCTACAGATTGACATCTAAAGGCTAATCCTCGTAGAGACGCATGGCCATGCGTCTCTACGAGGATCGTCTGGACTCTTGAATGTAGGGTAGAATATGCTTCTCAACATACTGTATATCCTCCAAAAAGTCCACTTCAGCACACTTTAAACCATTGAGTTCTACGGCATAAATATCTGCCCCTTCATGAATAACGTCCTCAAAACTCTTTTCGTAAAAGTCATTGACTCGATTGAAACCCAATATATTTTCCTCTAATTTATCAAACAGGGTTTTCCCAAGCTCTATTGAGAACTTCTCAATCCCCAGAGATTCTCCCACCGCCTCATTGGGTGAAATCGTTTTACTAATCTCTAATATTTTGTTCTGACCGTTTACCTTAACTTTCATCTCTTCCTCACCAAGATCAGAAGATTCTCTTAAGGTTAAACAGTTGTCATAGGGGGCATTGATAAGCTTTTCCAATACGCGGTTATCAAATATTATGTCTGCATCAAATAACAAGAAGTCGTCGTGAATGAGATGCTTAGCCAGCCAAAGAGAATAACAATTATTCGTCTCATAGTACCTCTCATTATGATAAAAGTGGACATCTATATCAGGAAACCGCTCTTCCAAAAAGGTTTTGATCTTATCCACCTGAAAGCCTGTGATGATATTAATATCCGTAATATCGTAGGCTAAAATATTAGTAATCATGCGTTCTAAAAAGGTTTTATCACCAATTTCAACCAGACACTTAGGATGATCCAATGTGAGGGGTCTTAATCTTTCGGCCATCCCGGCGGCTAAAATGAGTGCTTGCATTTTGTTCCTCTCAGAGCTATTTATGTTGATCACGGAAAAGATATGTTAATAGAATGGTTTATGACACGTTTATTGAATGAGACTATCAGATGGATTCTCTATTTGAATCTACCATAATTCACTCCTCGGCTCTCCTTTAAAGGGTCCCGTGAGATTTGGAGTGATCCAACCTCCATAATAATCCCCTGATTGTGGTTGGACAGGAGTGTTACCAACATAACAGCCATCTACTTTCCCCGCAAAAAAGGCTAAGTGATCTTTGATGCCCTCAAAGCCCTTTTCCGGCTTACGATAGAACCAGGCCGCGTTAGGTGAATACTTCTCACCCACTTGAATCGACCAATACTGGGCTATTCCTTCACAGAGGCTTGTCAAGTCACCCAAGATCAGGTATTCCATCCGAATATCTTCAAAAGGAAGGTAGTAGCAGGGTGGATTAGCTGTTTCAATCACCCGGCAAGCTCTGTTCGAGTTGGCAATCACCAGTCCGTTAAAGTCAACACGTATTGTCTCAGACACCACCTCAACACGAGGAGGCCTTGGGTAGTTCCAGACGGACTCTTGATCAATATTTGTATCATCTATTTGTTCAGGGCGTTCACGTTTCAACTCCTGCCATTTTTTGCGTTCCAGCCTGTATTTCAATGTATTTAGCCTTTTAGTTTATCTTTACTGTATTTAAGAAAAGACTGGATTTCCAAGGATTTTGGGGTAAGCTTATGAATGAGTCAAGATAAATACGATGAAGTCCACTAACTTGAGTATGAACGTAAAAAAATGGGTGAACAGTATCTTGAGATTTAGGTCAGCCTTGATTTCTCCTTTATTCCCTCAAAAGAATTGGACTCCAAGCCAGTCCACTCAAAGCAAATTGTATCGCCTTTTACAACACCCTTTTGAGATTGGTACCCTTCAGATATATAGGGACTTAACAACTTATCTTTCTAAATAAATAGATTAAACCATTCGGTAAATAATTCCCTAGTTCCCATTAAACCAGATTCTCTGCCTGTGACTCCAACGCTTAGTGTGAGACCTGATGACCCGCACTCTATTGACTTTATTAACTTCTTCTTTGCCGGCAGTACTTTTCTTTTTGGGAGTTTCCAAAACAGTCGTTTTCTTTTTAGCTTTGACTGGAGCCTTGGTTTTTTTTATGGGGGCCACAACAACAGGGACAACTTTAGACTTTTTAGGGTCTATTTGACCATCCTTTTTTTCACTTTTCTCTCGTAGGTCAATAATTCTCGTTTTACTAAATCGATCTTTAAAACCCCTTTTGGACACTTTTGAAGTTCTAAGGTAGTATAAACCAGGTTTGAGACGAATGTTAACAGTGTTATTTTTGGATTTAAGATCCTTGATGATACGTTTGAATTGTGGGTCAAGGGCTATCTGGAAGATATAATAATTGACTTCCATGGTATCCTTCCACAGGGATGGTTTTTCTTCATTCCCGGGGCTTAGAACTTCATTCAATGGGGTTGGCCCCATTACAATTGTGTTATTTTTATCATCTGATTGGACTTTCATGACGCGGATTCTGCTGTAGGGTCGTTGGACCCCGCTTTTAGAGACTTCAGCTGTTCTCAAATAGTAGACTCCTTCTTTGAGGGAGAATTGTGTAGATTCCGACTGACTCACTTTGGTTTTAAGGATTTCTTTAAAATCCTTATCTTTAGCTATTTGAAATACATAGTGATCAACATCACCCTTTGAGTCTTCTCTAAAGTTCATATTACACGCAGTCATAAAGTTGAAAAGAAAAATCATTGAAAAGATAATCATTTTTCTTATAGAGAGGGAATGTGCTAATTTTACTAACATCGTTTAGCTCCTCCTGCGATAATGTTATTTGTAATCTAATAATATTTAACGGTAAATTCAACCGTTTTTTATACATATATCAGACAGACCTTACCATCATTTTGGCCATCTAAATCTTGAAAAGGACTCCTAGCTTCACTAATACACTGAGAACATCGCTTATTCCCGTCACATTAGCGTTATTATTTAATAAAGCTCCCAGGTTGTCTGTTCTAACCTCGACTCCACCTACAATACTAATGAGTTTACTTACAGAAAAACCTAATTCTAGTTCTCCATCAAATGTTGTGGATGACGTTGTAAAACTTGTTCCTCTGGCAATGGCTGTACCTATCCTGATCCCCGCGACACCATAAAAAAAGTCGCTGGGTGCCACTCGTATCCTGGTCCTAAACGCAAAAATATCCTGAACGGTGGGCGTACCCTGATTGAAGTTGCTTGTCAGCCAGGCCGCAATTTTAAAACCTCCTCCTGTAAAGCCTCCCCCAAAACCTATTTCTGAGGCTGAATCATCACTTGCACTTGATTGGACTGTTGAGCTAGTAAAGAGGGAGAGAAATCCTGCCGGATCTTTTGGTGATCGCCTCTTTTTAAAGAAAAACTCAGGCCAGGTTCTGATACGAAAGGAGTTTCCAAACATTAATTGCATTTCAATGGGTACAAATACATAACTGTTATCTACATAAACTCTTGTTTCCATCCCAAATTTCGTGTTAGTCACATCAAAGACACCAAGGATTCCTATAGTAATGTTTGAAAAACCTTTGTCTCTCACATATTTGGGCTTTTCAACGGATACTGAGACCTGACGCTCTCTATCCTTTTTGGCGTCTTTATCCGCTATGGACACCCTCCCAATAACTGCTACAGGGAATAGCAAAACCAATAAAACCAGGTATTTTTTCATTCACATCTCCTTGAATATTAGATATATGGACTTTACTTTTTATAAAGTCAACAGATTTCATGAACTTATTTGTTAAATAAGATAGCTCAAAATGCCAAAAATAAATGTCTTCAATGCGTACAATTTCAAAAAAAACAGTCCCCACTACATGAACTTTAGGGTTAAAAATCATATACGTAGATATTTACGCTGTTTTCTATTTTAGAACAATCGTTGCATTTTTTTTATTGCCTATAAAATAATGAAAACGGCTCAGCGAATCAAAAGAATATTTTTTTTATCGTCCTTTAAACCATTCCATTTAATGGACTCTTTCGTTAGGGAAAATTAATTGATTGATCATTTTTGTTATCTCAGTTATATTTGAACTAACTTTCACTGATAATGAGGATTTTATGTTGAAAAACCCATGGATTAAATTAGTCTGCTGTGTCTGGATGATCGTTCCAACCTTTTCTTGCAGCCAAAATCCCGAAAACACAAGTCCTAAAAACGTTCAGAAATGGATTACGGATCTTGGAATCAGATCTCGATGGAATAAACCTCTTACAATAAAAGGGCTTCAAAAAGTTAAAACCCTAAATCTTAACTATAAAGATATTAGTGATAAAGATTTAGCTAAACTGGCGGTCAAAACTCCCTCAAATGCTAGTCTGTTGTTCAAGAACCTGGAAACCCTCCATTTAAGTGAGACTAAGTTGGATGGATCAGGTTTAGCCTATCTTAAAAACATGAGTTCATTGAAACATCTATATTTAGGCCACACAAAGGTCACTGATGCCAATCTGACACACCTGAAAAACATCCCTACACTTGAAACCCTTGTTCTATGGAACACATCCGTTACTGATAGTGGCTTAGCTCACATCCAGTCCCTTAAAAACCTCAAGGAGCTTTACTTAAGTGACACTCCAATCACCGATAAGAGCGTCAGTCACTTAAAAGCTATTAAGTCCTTAAAGATACTTGATTTATACAAAACCAAACTAAGCAATAAAGGTTTTGTCGAATTAAAGAAATCCCTGCCTCAGTGTGATATTCTTGGACATAATGATCCCAGTTCCAAGAACAACATAGCATTGAAGAAGGCTATGAAGTGGGTGGTCAATGCAAACGAGGCCTACGCCAATTATAGTGAAGAGCAATTAATGAACCTCTCTGCTCTTACAATTCATGGACCATCCGTCACCAATCGTAATCTCACTCACTTAAAGTATTTTGATGGGCTTGACAAGCTTCAGATAGAGAATCATACACAGATCAATGATGCTGGATTAGTTTACATCAGGGGACTCAAGGATCTAACCACCCTGAATCTCGTATGGGTCAATATCACCGGATCCGGCTTAACTCATATCACTGGCCTGAAAAACCTTGAGACCTTATCCGTCGTACGCAGTCAGGTGACGGATGCTGCCTGTCTTTATATCAGCAAGCTGACACAACTGAAACACCTGGCTTTTCGTGGCTCACGGATCACGGATAGAGGAATTGAGCTTCTTAAGCCCCTTCAAAAGCTTGAAACCATTAATCTTATTTGGTCTCCTGTGACGGATAAAGGGCTTGTGCACTTTAAGCACTTTAAAGAGCTATATAGATTAGAATTATGGGGGCCTCATATCACCGATGAGGGTATGGGCTATTTAAAGGATATTCCAAAACTTAGAATCCTCAACATGTGGAATGTGAACGTGACAGACAAGGGATTATTAAAACTCAGTGGGATTAAATCGCTGGAGGTTATTGATATAAGGGGTTCAAAGGTCACTCAGGAAGGGGTGGAGGCATTTAAGAAAATCCTGCCTAACTGTACTGTGAACTTGAACAGGAACCTCTCTGGATAGGAATCACCTGAGTGATAGGGTTTTTATGAGGTTCTGGCTTCTTTATCAAGTTTAAGCCACTTTAATAAGAACAATAGTCTTATAAGATTCCCTCTCAGCCTTATTTTCCCCAATAGAAAGGCTTTGACTACACTTTTCCCCAGGGATATGTCCAAAAAGGTGTTCAAACTGGCTGATACCGTGATGTGAGGTCTAAGATCTTCATTGGCGGGCATAATATGGATATTCGTTCCTTCAAAAACAAGATATACGGCCATTCGTCCTCCCCGAATCAAGAGGTTGACAGGTCTTTTTCCGTTTCTTGTTTTTTTGGGATCGTCACAATGGCTGGCAACAATCAGTTCCAGGAAGTAACCCAATAAGTTCAAATGGTCCCGTTTTCCTGTTATAAGCTTCATATCGTAAAGATAAGCAATTTACCGGGAGGAGTAAACTAACCAACCGAAACACAGCTTTCGAGTCTTCACGCACCGTCATTTTCATCATATTTTGACTTAATTCTCTACTAGGACTTGCTGATAATCTTCGGACATCGTTTATCGCCCTTAGTAGGCTGTTGAGCCAAGTTTCATCGGATACAACATGATATAAATCACGACCCCCGTGACCGATACATAAAGCCATATGGGAAAGGTCCAACGGGCGATCTTTCTATGACTCTCAAAGCGTTCCCCCATTGCACGCATCAAGGTGATCAGTACAAGGGGGACTATAACAGCGGCCAGAATGATGTGAGAGATGAGTATAGTGAAATACAATATTTTAAGCCATCCTTCTCCAAGAAAGCGGGTGGGTTCACTTTTAGTTATGTGATAGGTTAGATAAGAGATCAGGAATAGTGTGGAAGATCCCACAGCACTCAGTAAGCATATCCGGTGGGCTTTGACCTTCTTTTGCCGTATGAAAAAGACTCCTGACAATATAAATACAGTGCTTATTCCGTTCAGCGTGGCGTTCACAATGGGTAGGATTTCTATCATAGAACCTCTCTTTATTTCAGCGAAATATCAACGTGTGGTCATGAAAATTAATGATAACGTACAAAAATGTCAAGAGTTTAGGCCAGGTGAACAGAATCTGATCTCTCTCGCAATTCTTCTTGATCCACAGGGGAAAGGAGAGGATAGCCTTTTAAAGAGACAGGCAAAAGCCCCCGCATTGGTATCTCTCCATATAAGGCTTCCACACAGGCTATTTGGGATAACACCGTAGAGGAATACGTACAGATAAACATGTTAGGGGCTTGAAGTTCATTATAGATGTAAGGAGAGGCGAAAGAAATAACCAGTATCTTTGGATGCTTATCTAATAGATGATCGATGCTTTCTATCATCTTGTGGTTTAGTCCAGACCGTTCTTTCCAGGAGGCTATCCTTGAGAATATCGCGATTACAAAGGTTTTATCTCCCTCAAGACGGTCTAATGTGTCTCTCAACCGACTGATATTATCCGGTGTGGCGATAATGGGTTTGTTAAAGGAGGGATCTCTATGACTTAACTCAGATATAAGGGATTCACCCACATTATCCGAGCTGTCTTCATCATAAATGACTAACTGAACGGGTGATTTCCTGAATAGAGGAAACCATGAGACCCCAGGACACTGAGCCGTTCTTAGATTGGTTAACGACTGACTAGGCTGATTCCCAATCCCCTTGAATGGAACGAACTCTTTATTTGGACAGACAAGAGTGATAGAAGCCCTGGCCACTTCCAAAGCTGATTGACGGGATTCTTCCGTATTCAGTCTTTCTAATACCTTGTCTAACTGGACTGTTCTTTGATCAAAAAGTCCTAAATCCTCTTTGGCCTGAAGTATTTTAATTAATGACTCCTCGATTCGTTTCTCAGAGATACGCCCAGACTTCACCGCCTTCTCCAGTGAATCCACCACCACCTTAGCTGATTTAGGATAGAGAAGTATGTCAACACCCGCTTCCATAGCTAAAACAGCCATCTCCCCTTCACTGAAATGATCGGCTACTCCTGCCATGTTTAAAGCATCCGTCACAATAAGTCCTTCAAACCCCATTTCATCTCTCAAAAGACCTGTAAGAATCTCTCTGGATAAGGTGGCTGGAATCTTTTCTTTTTGGGTCAGTTCAGGGAAGGCAATATGAGCCGACATAATTTGGGCCACATTCGATTCAATTGACTTTCTGAAAGGGATGGATTCCACCCTGTTAAAGCGATTCCGTGTGATGTCAAGGACAGGAAGGCGTGCGTGAGAATCCTCTGCTGTGTCTCCATGGCCTGGAAAGTGTTTCGCTGTTGCCAGTACATCATTTCCCTGCACACCCTGGATATAGCCCTCAACAAATCGGGCCACCCAGTGTGGGTCTTCCCCATAGGAACGTATGTTGATAATAGGGTTGTCAGGATTGCTATTGACATCTGCCACCGGCGCATAAGCTACATGGATACCCACAGCCCTTGCTTCTATAGCTGTAATCCTGCCCTGCATCCTTGTAAACTCTGGATGAAAGGTAGCACCAATGGCCATATTCGTTGGGAATTCCGTCCCACCCTTTAATATCTGACCCACTCCTCTCTCTATATCGGAACTCACAAGAAGTGGCAGTCTAGAGAGGTCTTGGTACTCGTTTAGAAGCCTGACGGCCGCTTTTGCTTCCCCATGAAATAAGATCAATCCACCAATATGCTCTTCAGTAATGGCATTTCGGACTCTCAGATAGTCAAGATCCTTGTCTTCATAATCTATCCCTTTGATATGAAGACAGAGCAATTGGCCAATCTTCTCTCTCAGAGACATTTTTTCCATTAATTGATTCATGATTCACCGCTTGTTATGAGGATGCAGGGAATAGACCTGAATTATCCATCCTTATAAACTAAACCTGAAATAGGTCTATATATTTATGATATTTAGGTTTTAGAAGATTTCATACCCTATTGGTTCGCTACAAAGTCGTCAGCAATATCGTGTTTCTAGCGATTATTAGTTCAGGGTTATGGATTTACTCTTAATCTTCTTAACATTCCCTGCCAATTTACGCTCCATTTTGGCTAAAACGAACTCATTGCGTCGTGCTTGATCTCTAGGCTTATTGGCATTGTTTGATAGTCCCTTTACAATGGCTTCATAAAGCTTGAACCCATTTTTTAATAGTTCAAGTTTGTCACTTTCCTTTTCGGTGAGTTTTTTTAGACTAACAAACTTATTGAAGAGGTTGATGTCAAGTATTTCACTGTAAATCTTGATAAAGAGGTCGCTTAAGCTGGTATTCAGGTTTTCGGAAAGGTCGGGAAAGCCTGTGATAATCATCCTGGAAAACTGGATGAGATTTTCATTACGGATCTTTAAATCCTCTGAGTCGTTCAGGATCATCTTTTCAAAAGAGTTCAAAAACGCACTAATCACACGATTTTCACCCACAGGATTTTTTATCCGACTATTTTGATAGATCTTGATAAGGAAGAGTTTTCTGACTCCAATACGTAGAAGATAATGCTCTGTATGGTTTTTAATTAATTCCACTAAAAAGTCAATCTGGTTTTCAATAAGTGCTTTATACAGTATGGCAAAGTAAAGGAGGGAGTTTTCCTCCTGTTCATTTTCGTCAAAGTTTTTATAATAATCCTTTCCGTCCTCTGCAAAAAGAATATCTATAAAGTCTTGTTCAATCGGCTGCATCACCTGGAGGAGTTGACCCAATACTATTTTACTTTGAGGACTTGTGAAATTGCCCTTGATTTCCATAAGAATAGTTTTTAGGTTCTTTTTCTGGAGGAGTCTTGGGACAATATCATTGAATAACAGGGTGATCAGTGGCTCATCGAGGGGGATTTTCTTCTTTTTAGCCTCTTCTTTTTGTATTCTTTTTTCATCCTTAGCCTGACGGGTGATTTCACTGACCTCATTGCGCCAATTAACTAATGATTCTTTAGTTAAAGTACTTACATCTATATTGGCTCCCTCAGTAAGCATTCGGGTGAAGATTGCTATGTTTTCTATTTTCTGGACGGCAATCACTGCCTCTAAGAGCGATCTGTTTTTTTCATAGATCCCTTGAAGTTCTTCTTCGTTCTTTGGAAAAGTCAGTTGAAGATAAAAGGCCATCTTCTCCTTAAGAGTGTTATCTGCATGTTTCTCATCGATCCACATGAGGGCTCTTTCGTAGGCCTCTAAGGCCTGGGGATAAAGGTGGATCATTTTTTCGTCTTTCACCTCAAATCTCTTTGACTCAATGATTTTCCTTATATTCCCAAAGAAAATATTTGCAAAGGCCTGAAATGTCTCAATCTTGGCTTTAAGGTCCCCTGGCTCCAATCGGCCTGTTTCCTGAAAATCCGATACAACAAGTTGTCGAAATTGGCTGAAGTCCATGATGGGAAAATGATAATTGGATTTAAGGGTCTCAAAATACTTTTTCAGAGGCAAATCCAGTTTACCCTCACTAATCTGAATCACCAGACTTTCCAGGTTATCAAGTCCAAGACCCATTTTATGATAGGCTCCAGATAGCTCACGGCTCATAGGTTGGATAATTTCATACCCAGGGGGAAGATGGAGGTCCTCCATGACTTTCTCATAAGCAAGGGGGATAAGATCATCTATTTTAAAATCTTTAAGTATTGGAGCATCCATAACCATAATCCTGAAGATTTTGTACAAATATAACGATTTTCCTGGAGAATGAGCAAAAAATAAAGAGTATAATGGCTAATTTATTGTTTTAATAGCTTGATGATGTAAAACTATTTTCTTAACAGCTCATAGAAACCCCTGGACTTTTTCCCAGCCGCAAGAAACTTCACTAACGACAGAAGTAGATTCAATTGGTTGGCATGGGGGCCCTCTTCAACAGCCCGGATGGTGGCATAAGTATACTTTAGGTCATGGGCAAAATAGATGCGTCCATCTGTTTTGGCTGTTTGGATAACTAAAGCGGAGTATAAGGATTCTAAATCCCCCTGCTCCCAAAGGTATGTGACCAGATTACAGGCCGACTCAACCTTTGAATCGTCGATTGCCTTATTTAGATCATGAATATCCCCTTTGACTGGGTTAATATCAACGGATAGGCTGCACTGATCTTTTGTGAGTCGGGCTTTTCCCTTCATCCAGTTTAGGTATAAAGCCGTCATATACAAGGAATATAGCTTTAACTCATTGCATAAAATCTCTTTGGAACTTTGTATCGTTGACACGTAATTAAACCCGTGGAGGGCATAAAGCCAGTACTTGGGGTGCGATCGATAGACAATATCCCCTGCAATCAACTGTAACCCATCCATAAGGGATGAATGGCCTATTCCTTCGCCTACTAAGTGAAAGACCCGATTCAAGATGTCTTGAGTGTCTCCGGATAGAATAGCTTTTCTTAATGAAGACACACCTTGCTGGTCTATGAGGCCATCGTTTTGACTCAAGCTATTGTGATCTATCTTGTTCTGATCCGTATACTCAGTGATAACCTGATCGAATACCCTATCGGACGGTGCAAGGACGAGATAATGGATCGCAGGAAACAAGATGGGATGACAGTTCTCCCAGCCAGGTTCTTCGCAAAGCTCCAAAGATTTAAGCAGGTAAATACTTTTGTGACCCAGATTGAATGTATCTCTCAAGCTAATGTTATATAGATAGTTCAAGACTTGAGTTCTCTCTGACTCTTGATTCATAAGGGATATAATTAAAGAATAGGCCTTTTGGATGTCCTGATCTTTGATGGACTTATTCAATAGGTCTTTTACGGTGTTGAAAGGGAGAAGGTTATCTAAAGGCTCTTGAAAACTGACTCTAGGCTTGTGACTCTCCAATGACGCATATCTGAGGGCTTGTATGAGAGGAAGATTCTTGAGGGTATCATTCTTGATGTAGGCTCTGGACTGGATCGCCGCAATCAGCCCCATAAAGCCATGATGGACGAATTTGGGGTAGGCATCTTTATGGAGGATAGAACACAGAACAAAGCAGGACTGACGGGCAATATCCTCATAGGGATAGTCGGACAGCAACGATAATATGGAGGACAGGAACTCTCCAGGATCCTTTAGGCCGAAGAGAGTTTCTATCCTTTGCGACAGTTCAGGATTCATCATTCTTTACTGAGCGTCTCTTTGGTAGATTCGTTGGAACTCATTTATATAAGCTTTTGCTATTCTGGGATTATCAATGATTAACACGTTTTCATCGTTCCTTTTGTTGGCATTATTACTGAAGTTAAAAGACCCGGTGATCGTGACTCGTTCATCGATAATGATCACTTTATGATGCATGGCATACTTGTTTCTGTCTAATTGTACGGTTTGAATCCCTGCATTCTTAAGCTGACCGTATTCTGAGTATTTGGATTTACCGCCTCTTTTTTCAAAAACGCCTTTCACCTGGACTCCATCCTTATATTTTTCGATCATGGCTTGCCCCATCCCGTCGTGGGTGAAGCTAAAGGCCATAAAGTAAATGGACTTCTTTGCCTTACGGATTTCTTTCGTCAAAGCTTTGGCCACACCGTTTTCGGGGGCAAACAACGTGCGAATAGTTGTTCCATCGGGAAAGCGGATAGACCTGTACTGGATACTTTTAGGCGATCGATAGCCGAAAAGCTTGTCAACAAACATTTCATTAAACTCGTCTATGAAGTTCTCGGCCAATTTGGGGGAGTGAATGAGGATGCTGTTGTTATTATTCTTGTAACTTCCATTATCCGTTGTATTAAAACTTCCCGTCCAGACCCACTCTCCATCAATGATGATAAACTTGTTGTGCATAAGTTTCCCTTTAGGCCCGCTTGA
>CAJXGR010000040.1 GCA_913053665.1 uncultured Spirochaetia bacterium | reverse complement strand
CATAGTCTTCGCACTAATGCGTGGTGGCGGTTCTCTACACAGGGCCGACTTCCTGTTGATTCTTGCGATCCTGACCGTAGCCATAGGCTATGCTGTTGGAGCACATCTGGCAAAGGATATGGGGGGATGGCGTGTGATATGTTGGGCTTTAGTCCTGTCGGCGCCCTTTCTTTTGATCCCTGTCCTTGTTCTGATCAATGAAAATGGAATTCATGCATCCCTTGGTTCCTGGCTGGCTCTTGGATATGTGAGTTTATTCAGTCAACTGATCGCCTTTTTCTTCTGGTACTGGGGACTAGCCAAAGGAGGGATTGCCAGAGTGAGCCAGGTACAGCTTCTACAGACCTTCCTGACATTCTTTGCGTCCTGGTTATTACTCAACGAAACCATTGACAGGATGATGATCGGTTTTGCCTTATTCGTTGTTCTCTCCGTAGCCATCAGCCGCCGAATGCCTGTGAGGTAGATAGAAGCAATAAAAAATGCTCTAACCAATCAATAATCAAATCATTATACTGGTGTATTGTGATGTCACCTTGGCGATACGGGATTTTTCCCCCAACAACGGCTGAAATCCCACTCCGAACACCGACAAAGCTTAAGGATTATTGCTGAAAATAATATCCAGCACTTTAAAAATAATGGCAATGGTTCCAATGGCGCTGATAAAGTAGATAGTCATCCGTGTGATGGACTTCTGGACGTCATTGATGGCCTTGTAGACGTCGATAAACCCCTTGGACATTTCCTTTTGCAGATCATTCTTCATGGTACTCATTTCTGTTCTCAAATCATCCTTCATGGTACTCATTTCTGTTCGCAGATCATCCTTCAGACTAGCCATTTCTTTATAGAAATCAGCTTTCAGGCCGTTGATTTCCATATGAAGATAATCTTTAGTGACTAGATTCCCTTCTTCTTCACGCTTTAAAATAGCGTTGGTTAAGACTTTAGCTTTTTCTTTATCGAAGACTTTCTCTAATTCGGTCATAATATCGATAGCTTGACTCATAATCCCTTCAGATTTTGGATAGATAAAAGATAATCGATTCCCTTCACGCAGGCAAATAAAAATCCCCCACAACGCCTGAGAACCCACCCCAACCACCGATCAACAGGCAGAATGGGTATCCACCTGTTGCACTGTTGTTTAGGGGCGACTCGGCGGGTCGCCCCTACAACATGCAGTTATATAGGAAATTAGTATTCTCACAATTAGGTGAAAAAGACTAATGCGACAGACTCTTCAAACCTATCCCTACAGGCATTTGTCACTAATGGTTTCATCACTCAATGTTTTATCACCAAAGAAAAGTTTTCTATACAGAGACCTTCCAAATGGGTTATTCTTGTCATTTGAGTCGTTAGAAAGCAATTTATTGCATGACATCGGGTTTGTGAAGTGTTACACTTTTATAGGCCAAAAGGTTTGGTCTTTAACGTTATATGGTGAAATTCCTTGCCGGTCTGGTAGAATATATTATCTTAAACATACAATTAATGAACCGATTGCAATATTTTTATGGAGATAACTATGAATAGATTAATGACTCTTCTGTTTGGAATAATCCTTGTCATGGGCTTGGTATCCTGCAGTAAAACAAATCAAAATGACCGTCTTGCCGGTCAAACCCTGGGGGGTTCCAACACAAATCCTGGCTCTGAAAGGGAAGTAAGCGCCAGTTCAGGCTACACTCAGGCAACAGAGAAACTGAAAGCCCTGGGCTTTGCAATACCAAGCAGTAAAATGAAAGCCCCAAACTTCACAGCCACTGATCTAGAGGGTAATAAAGTGTCCCTCAAGTCTCAAAGAGGCAAGATCGTATTCCTGAACTACTGGGCCACCTGGTGTATGCCCTGTGTCCGCGAAATGCCCTCTATGGAAAAGCTGAACAACAAACTTAAAGGGCTATCCTTCGCCATGATGGTTGTCTCAAACGAGAAAGCGTCTAGAGTGAAAAGCTTTATAGAAGATAAATCCTTGACTCTCCCTGTTTTTATAGGATCCGCTGCCCTTAAATACGGTGTACAAGGGATTCCTACAACTTTTATCATTGGCAAAAAGGGCGAACTTCTGGGTAAAAAAGTCGGTGGGGCTGAATGGCAGGAGACCAAGTACGTTGAGCTTTTTAAATTCCTGGCTAACTCAAAGATCTAATGAAAATATCCGATGGAACTATACTAAAAGGTTTATGAATTGTCCCCCTACTATAGGGAGAAGCCCTTAGAGTTTTTAACTAGCTATTATATTAAGTGATTATTTATGGAAAACAATATCTCTGTACTGGTTGTGGACGATGAAAAGAACTTCAGGAGTCTTCTGGACGACGCCTTAAGTCCTGAAGGCTATCTTGTGGATACAGCGGAAGATGGAGAAGCGGGTCTTTCCAAAGTGAAGGATAAATACTATCATCTAGCCATCGTTGATGTGATGATGCCCAAAAAAGATGGCTTAGCCTTCCTTTCCGAGGCCTTGATCCATCAGCCGGATTTAGTTGTCATTATGATGTCCGCTGTCAATGATGTGGAGAGGATTATTGACGCCACCAAAAAGGGCGCGTTTCACTTTCTCATCAAACCCATTGATCTGGACGTCCTTTACAACTTATTAAATCAGATTGTTGAAAAGATAAAGCTAAATGAAGAAAACATTAAACTTAAAGAAAAACTGTCCTTTTATGAGTCCTTCCCATCTATTATAGGGAATAGTCCACCCCTTATGAAGGTGATCCAGCAAGCCATTCAGATCGCTAAAACAGAGGCTTTCTGCTTGATACTGGGAGAAAGCGGTACGGGCAAAGAACTGATCTGTGATCTCATCCACAAAAAAAGCCCCCGAGTCAAAGGCCCACTCCTTAAAATAAATTGTGCCGCCATCCCCAGCAACCTCCTGGAAAGTGAACTCTTTGGTCATGAAAAGGGATCGTTCACTGGGGCTTATCAAACTAAAAAAGGCCTTTTTGAACTGGCTGACGGGGGCACCCTATTTCTTGACGAAATCGGTGATCTGGAGATGGCCTTACAATCTAAACTTCTAAGAGCTATTGAGTTAGGAGAGTTTAGCCGCGTGGGAGGCCAAAAGGTGATCAAAACCAACATCCGGGTGATCTCCGCAACCCATCACGATCTCCATAAAAAGATTAAAAACAACAGCTTCCGCGAGGATTTATACTATCGTCTCAATGTTGTGAGTGTTAGACTCCCACCTTTACGGGAACGAGTTGAAGACATTCCGCTTCTAGCCAACTACTTCATCAAAGAGTTGAGTATTAAAAACCAAAAAGAAGAGAAACCCCTCTCTCAAGAAGCCTTGAGCTACCTGATGACCTATCCCTTTGAAGGGAACATTAGAGAACTCAAGAACTTGATGGAACGGGCTGTCGTCTTCTCAACAGATGATACCCTGTATTTGGATGATATGTTCATGGATGACACGTTTCAACAAGAAAAGCATTACCTTCAAATACCCATCACTGCTTCTTTAGTGGATATTGAAGACCTTGTGATCAACAAGGTGCTGGAATTTAATAAAGGGGACAAAAAAAAGACGGCTGACATGCTGGGAGTCTCTTTGAGAAAGATATTTTATAAGATTAAAGGAGAAAAAGGGAGTGAAACTAAAGATCATTTAGATGCTTAAAGTAATAGTCACTGGGCAAATGCAATAACTCGTTATATGAATACCTCTTCAACAGCTTCCTTGAGATCAAAAGACTCGCGTAACGGTCGATCACAGCGACGGGATCCTGATGGCTTTTCTTTTGGATGTCAGGAATGTCCTCAGGAAGATATTTTTTAATCTTTTGGAGGTCTCCTTTCCCAACCTGAAGGAGTTCATGGTCTTTAGCTCCTGAGCAGATCTCTTCTGAAAAGGCCAAACTGATCCCCGAATTGAGAAACCTGTCTCTATAAGGGATCGAGTTATAGTTCCTCATCGCCTCATTCCAATCCATGTGAAAGTAGGACTCTTTCATCATTAGACTGTATCGAAGCCACCTGCCAATATACTGAGAGAGGGTTATAGTAAATAAAAGCCTGGGATAGCTGGCTCGATAAAGGATTGAATCCAGACCAAAATATAATGCTATCTTATCCCTATCCCACACCGCGACCCTCTTAAATAGTCCCAGAGACACCATAAGGACAATCTCAACAGGGATTGGTTGTTTGACAAGGTCTTCAAGTTGATCTAGTATACTATAAGCCTCTTTCTCAAAGCTTTTTTTGAATAGAGAACCTTCCAATTCCTGGATCACAGAATAGGTTTTATCCCACCGAAACTCGCGGATGGCTTTTTTCCACCGTGAAATGGGGTAGCCCAAAGCTTTCATCAGACGGAGGAAATGATGGTGATTGGAGTCCATATAGCGGGTGACTAAGGACTTGACCCCCTCAGGGGATACCACTGTTTTTTTAATGTCCTCAAAGTCCTCTATGAGCCAATGAACTTTCCTCCCCTTAAGGTGAATCCTATGCTCTTCCTCAATTTCCTTGATGATGTCGGCTTCACTTTTTATAAAGAAGTCCTCTCCAACATGGACTTCCTTTTTCACTTCTTTCTTAAAGGTGGCTGGTAAAAGATCCCAAGGGAGGAACTTAGCTAAAAGCGGGAGTAAGACGGAACCTCCCGGGGCAATGAATATAGAAAAGACTAATCCCATCTTCCCGAGGTCTTTGAACTGCTGGATGACAGCCTTTTTCTCTTCTGTCGTCACCTTTTTAAGGACCGCCATTTTAGCCAGAATGACTACTAGTTCCTGGGTTTCAATCATCTCCTGCCAGAAAGCCTTGCCATTCCGTTGAAAGAAAGCCTTTAAGTCCTGGTACCAGTATTGAAAGAAGGAAAAGACCCATTTGTCTCTCATAAATATGGCCTATTCAATGATCCCGGAAAAGATCACTCGATCACCAAGATAGCCCACCGCCCCCTGGCCTTGAGTGATGGAAAAGACAGGCTTTTTAAATCGAACGACCAGTTCCCCTGTATCGATACGGGTTAATGTAGCCTCTTCGCCCTCATGGAAATGCCTTACTTTCACTGTCAAAGGAGTGGGGTGATCTAAATCATAATCTCCCAGCCAATTCACCTGGCTTAAAGTGAAATGATCCCCGTAGGGCTTCTCTCCAATGGTGATGACATTGGTCACTGGGTCCATTTCCCTTACGTAAACAGGTTTCCCCATAGCAATATCCAGCCCTCTTCTTTGTCCAATAGTGTAATAGGGGATTCCACTATGCTCACCGACCTTCTCATGGGACTCATCAACGACATCACCTGGCTCAATCCTTTCTCCTACTTGATCTTTAATGAATTGGGTATAGTCATTTCCCGGGACAAAGCAGATTTCATGGCTCTCCCGCTTTTGACTGATGGATATGTTTCTCGCTTCCAGAAAGGCAACATTGTCTTTTTTGAGGGTTCGACCCAGTGGAAAGATAGAGTCCTTAAGGATCGACAAGGGTAAACGACTCAAGAAGTAGGCCTGGTCTTTGATGGGGTCAAGACCCTGTCTTAATATTAGCGTATCCCCTTCCTGTTCAAGGATAGCATAATGGCCCGTGGCGAATTTGTAGTACCCTAAAGCCTTTGACGCCTCTATTAACCTCTTGAACTTCACCAGCTCGTTGCAGAAAAGGCAGGGATTGGGGGTTCGGCCCTTTAAGTATTCATCTATAAAGTATTTAACAATCTGATTATGAAAGTCATCTTTTACATCGATCACATAATGACGGACACCTATTTGCTGACACAAAAGTCGGGCGTCGTGGACGTCTTGTATTGAACAGCACTTCCCATGCTCCTGATCGTGAAAGGTTGCCTTCATAGTAATACCAATCACATCATGACCCTCTTCGTGGAGTCGAAGGAGGGCGGCAGAGCTATCGATCCCCCCTGAAAGTCCTACAGCAATTTTCATAGTTCTACTCTAAACTTAGTTAAAATTACCAGCCGATCATATCCTGTGGGTCTCATCAATAATCATCGTCGTCGTCGTCGTCTTCGTCAAAGTCCTGGAATATCTGTTCAACAAAGACACAGGTCATAGTGATGTGCTTGTGTAGCTTCCCGTCAAGGACAGCCATACTCTCCGACTGCAATATAGAGTGGAGTACATAATCTTCTGTCTCATCACTTTCTATGATGCTGTTGATCGCTGTTTCCAACTTTTTTGCGTCACTACCCTCAAAAACTTTTATTAACATGTCCCTATCCACCGATTTTTCACCCAAATATAACAATATGAAGAGAAAAAAACAATGACTATGTCTGTTTAATCGGTGAATTATTACTTTTCTTATGAACCCTCTCATGTTATCTTTATGATAAATAACGTTCATTCGAAATGTTTATTTCTTTTGCCACGGAGGCCCAAAGACACAGAGATTCAATAAATTAATTCCTGATGTCTGTCAAACGTTTACTCTCTTGGGAATCTTATGTGTTTCTTTTGAAAAGAAGAAATTATTTTCCTTTAATTTCTCTGTGACTCAGTGTCTCTGTGGCAATTAATAAATCGAAATCACGTTAAATAATATTCATAAAGGTTTGTGAAAAGCAATCGAGATGGATAGTATGACTGATAACCTGTCTAGCCAAGAGTCCTCCAGTGTCAAGGAGTCCAGCTTGGGGAAACTCATTGACCAATATGACTTTACCCATAGTGACCAATGCTATTCATATACTCAAACGCTCTTAAAGGTTTGCGAAATCAAAACAGACCCTACTGAACTGTACACCAGGATATTCGACTGGGCAAGCTCTGAAGGAGACGGGGATAGCAATCTAAACCACCTAGCCCAACTTGTCAAACAGTCCAATCATGGGAAAGAGATTCTGGATATAATCTTAAGCCAGAAATTAGCCTCAAAGACTATCTTAACGATTTTCTCATCGTCTTACCTCACTCAGCTTCTATTTTCTTGTATTAAGCATTTTAAGTGGCTTATAAATGAAGGAATAAACAAAATTAAGCCAAAGGACATATTACTAGAAAACATTTATCAACTGATGGATATGGACAAGGTGGATACAAAAGTCTGCAAGTCTAATTTACAGCATATCCATGAGTTTAAGGCTAAAGAAACCCTAAGAATTGCTGTGAATGAAGCTATGGGTCATTACAATCTCGTTGTATCCGAGCAGGAGTATACAAAGCTATGTGAAGTATGCTTTCAAGCTCTTTATGAGATGGCCGTCAAGTGTATCGAGATACGTTATGGGCAGATAGCAAATGGGTCCTACACCATTATGGCATTGGAAAGACTTGCCACAAAGGAACTGACTTGTTTGAGTCCAGTGGAACTTCTGTTTATCTATGAAGGGGAGGGGAATAGTGAAGGTACTAAAGTTCAAATCTCCGCTGAAGACTACTATAAGGCCATTACCCGATACATCATTCATGGGGTCCAACTGGAAAAAGCAGAGACTCTTTATCCAATTATCTACCCTAAAGCAACCGATCGGAGTGACATACCTATTATCTATACTGTGGAAGACTATATCCGCCTTCTGGAAAATGATGATGTCTTCCATGATCGTATCCACCTTATCAAAGCGAGACATCTTGTCGGAGATAAGTCATTAGCAAAGGATTTCATGGAGTCCATCACGCCTATCATCTTTAAAAAGTACCTGTCTCTTTCTGAAATCTCTGAAGTAAAGCAAATTACGACTCGTGCCTTTCGATTGTTCGAGTATGAAACAGTCAAAGCCATTGAGACTCTAACCCTTTTGTTTAAAATGTTTTACAGGTATCAACCAGCTGATGACTTTTGCCAGAGCCTCATCTCATCCATTGACCAACTCCATCAGGGGGGACTGATAAGCCTTGACGAACAAAGTGTTATAAAAAAAGGACTTAAGTTCATGAAAAGCCTGGAACATCGGGCTGAACTCTATGGAGAGAAATCTTTCTCCGTATATTGCGTTAGAGTGGATATTTTAAACCGAGTCGCCCAGGGGATGGCCTTTGAGGGGGAGGATAAAGCCTATCAACACCTATTAGACCAGTATGATCCTATCCTCTCTGATCTGTACAGGGTTTTTGATAAATACTTTCATAATCTTTTTGATAAAAGCCCTCATAGCGATTTTCTGGACGTTCTTTACCAAGAGCCTGGGATAGGAGAAACCTTTTTATCTCAATTCAAGTTCAAGAACATAAATAACACCCTCCGCATCTTGAACGACCTGTCTCCCACTACCCATAAGGGGAAAGTCCATTTAGCCATCATCCTGAGCGATCTTTTTGCCGAACTGAAATGCCCTATGGATAGTGATCGCCTCTTGGTGAACTTTGTAAAAGCTGTACAAAGCTATAAAGCAAAGGATATACTGCTGGAATTACTTACTCTAAACAGGTCTCTCATAAAAGATTTAGCGAAACTCTTTACCACCAGTCAATACCTAAGCGACATATTTGTATATTTCCCTGAACTCTTTGAACATCTGATCCGAAGGGATTTTTTAAGGAGTGAACAGACCATTGAGTCTCTGGAAAAGAACCTTGAGAAGGTCCTTAAGGTAAAACCCTTTTCAGAAGCTATCTTCCAGTTTAAGAATTATAAGATATTTACGATTGGTCTCAAGGCGATTTTAGAAATCAATGATCTTAGCGTCTCTAACCTGGAATTATCCAACCTGGCCGAAGTGATTCTTAAGGAATCCTACTCTCACTTTACCAAAGAACTTATCCATGAAAAGGGAAAGCCTTCTACGGAGAGTGCTATTGTGCTTTTAGGGAAGCTTGGAGGTCGGGAGCTTAATATCGCATCGGATCTTGACATATTCTTTGTCTATGAACAAGAAGGAGAGATTGATTCAGCTTACCGCCACTCCCAATTCTTCAGTGACGTAATCTCTCGACTCAATGAGTTCTTTTCTCAGCCCAACAATCTTGGTATTCTTTATGAAATCGACTTAAAGCTGAGACCTGAAGGGAGAAATTCTCCTATGATTGTTTCAGCCAGTAAATTAAAAGACTATCTCCAAAAGAAGGGGGCTTACTGGGAGAAATTAGCCTATAGTAAAGCTCGCGTCCTCTCCAGCAGCCCTAAGTTCAAAGAAACCCTTGAGAATTTGATCACTCACTTTGTCTATGAGTCGATGGACCCTGTCCAGCTAAAAAGTGAAGTCATCACCATGAGAAAACGTATTGCCAATAACGCTATGAAAAAATCAGGCTCACAATATCTTTTCAAGAAAGGATCGGGGGGGCTCCTTGACCTTGAGTTTCTGGCTGAATACCTCACAATTGTCCATGGAGCTCACAATCCCTCTTTGAGAAAGAGAAATATATATGATATGTACCAGGTTTTGCAACAATACAAAATAATTTCAGAAAAAGATTATCATATAGCGACGATTTCATTAACTTTTTTTAGAATAATTGAGACTAATTTAAGAATTATGAGTAATATTTCAACTGAAAAACTCCCGAATAATAAAGAAGACCAGGAAAAATTGGCGATTCAAATGGGTTTTGAGAATCCCTATCGATTACTTGAACACTATTCATCGGTTATTAAAGATGTCAAATATCTGTATAATAAATATTTACTCTAATATTTCACTAAGATGATCATGGGATACGTTTCTACAACGTTGATCAACTAAAGGAGAAATCCGTGGATTTAAGGTACATTACCCCTTTTGTGGCATCCGCCGTAAGCGTCATCCAGGAAGCAGTCGGAATCAATGCCAAAAAGAAGCAAATCTATATCGCCAAGGGTAAAGAAAGTCTAGGGGGGGTTTCCATCTTCCTGAATATCAATGGCGATGTGGAAGGTCAGATCATTTTCGATCTCCCCCCTGGTATCGCTACAGTGATAGCTAAAGAGATGATTGGTTTGAACTTAGAAGAAGTCGTCAAGGACGATGAACAAAAAGAACTCTTTAAGTCGGCCATAACAGAATTGGGTAATATGATCTCTGGAACAGCCATCACCAAACTCGAAGAGCATCAATACAATTGCAATATCACTCCCCCTCAAGTTTATGTGGGCCCGAAAACCCGATTGACTCATCCATCCATGTCAACGATTGTCATTGAAATGAATACCAGGGTGGGTGACTTTTCCATTAATCTGATCAATAAAAAAGATCACTATCTGGATAATATCACTATTTTGGCGATCAAGACCTCCCAGGACCTTGTCACCAGCCTGGTTCATGAATTCTTGCCTAAAGGTTTTTATGTTTATCACAGTGATGATTTTGACGCCACTGGGCGTTATTATTTACGGGAAAAGAACGTTGATTTTATCTTTCTGGATGCTGATTCCTATGCCACAAAGTTGGACAGCATTATTCATGATTGCCGTGATATTTATAATGATAAAAAACCTCGCATCATCATCTACTCATCCAGAAAGGAAGCTGATTTCCTAAATCGAATCAAAGCATTGGCTGTCTCAGGCTTCATTCTAAAAGACCTTCCTCTCCATCAGGTGATGGCTAAAGTGCAGGGGATCTTTGCTCGCATGGGTGTCAAGATGAGTGAGAGAAGAAAGCATATCATTTCAAAAGTCCTTCCGGAGGACAAGTTTAGATTGAACCTCCTCCACCCCAAAACAAACGAAACCATTATAGGTGATCTAAAAGAAGTGGGAGTCACTGGAGTGACCTTCACCCCCGATGAAACGAGTCTGGCTGAGTCTTTCCTTGAACACATGGACTTAAAAGACGTCCAGTTAAACTTGAAGGGTAAATTCATCATGGTAGACGGAGTGGTATCCGGGAGGAAAGATGACGAAATCGCCATACGTTTTACATCTGTGCGAGAGAAATTCGTTCACCTGCTTTCAGAGATTGTTTTTAATAAAATATCTTCTTTTTAGTGAGTTGTCACGCCTTGTAGGGGTGGGTTTCAAACCCGCCCCTACAAGGCGTGTTGGTTTGCCACTTTCCGCCAACTTCATCAGATAGAATCAATTAAAGCAGATATTTGATCCACCCTGTTTTTCCTAATTAATTCCAAAGAATCGGTCGATGAAAACCTCTATGAAAGCTGAATTATCCAACTATGTGTCCAACCTGGACAAAGATATATACACCGTTTACAATCTCCCTGAAGAAGTGATTGCCACGATCTTTGCCTATGTCAGCCGCAGTCCCTTGAGTTTTAGAGAGAATCTTTTGAAGGTCACTGAGGAAAAGGCTAAACAATTCCACGAAAAGTGGGTGCTGAACTATGGTCACGCCTCAGTAGCTGAATTAGCCACGGTCCACATTGGGATTGAAAGAGTTTCACGTCTATTCTCAGCTCTCCTGGAGCGATCCAATTTATTCATCTCACCCATTGAATACTCACAACGGTATCAGAAGCCAAAACGGGGGGATTTTTATACCCCAATTGAATTAGACGCTCCAGAGTATGAGTCCCTGAAAAAGGAGTTTATCGACTACCAATACAGGCTTTACGATGATTATACACGGCTTTTTGATCTATTATTAGCTAACTACCGTAAAACCGAGGCCAGAAAAGATAATGAAAAAGAAAAGGCCTATGAAAGCCGTATAGCAAAAGCTTCCTTTGAAGATGCCCGCTATATCTTAAGTCTGGCAACCCATACTAATCTTGGATTAACCGCCAACGCCAGGGCTATGGAGGATTCTCTAATCCACCTACTCTCCAGTGAGTATCCAGAAGTTCGTCAGAGAGGTGAAGAGATTAAAGAACAAGTGGTTTACGCCCTTCCAACCCTTGTGAAATATGCCAAAGCCAATAGGTTTCTTTCTGAATCAAGAAATTATCTGAAAGAACACCAACAAACCTTTAGTAAGCAAAAAAGCACATCTACCAATCCCTCCGTAACCCTTCTACACTATACAACAAAAGGAAGTTCTCATTCTGAAGAGAAGGCCTTGAATATTATACTCCCCGAACTCCTTTATCAGTACGGCACTATGAGTTTGGACTCCCTGAAAAGCCTAATGAAAGAGAAAAGCCAAGAGGATAAGTTACGATTGTTCTTGGAGTCCCTGTCCAGTCTTGGAAGTCACGATAATCCTCCACAAGCCTTTGAGGCCATCTCCTACAAAATGGAACTCACCCTGTCGGAAAGTTGCTGGCATCAGCTTTTGAGGCATAGAAAAATACGTTTCACCTGGCAATATCCTACTGTGGAACATGGATATAGAATCCCTCCAAAGGTAATCAAGGCCGGTGGAAAGGATCTCTTCACTGAGGTAATGAATTACAGTCAAAGCATTTACACTCAATTAAAAGACAAATTACCCCTTGTTGCTCACTATACCGTCACAAATGCCCACTATCGCCGTGTGACAGGTGAGTTTACTTTATGGGAACTTTACCATTTAATCAACCTTAGGATGACCCTGGAAGCCCAGTGGGAGATCAGAGAACTTGTTCAAGAGATTGTCTCCGAGATCCAGAAAATCCATCCTCACCTCCTTCAACCCGCATTGGATCGCCTGTTTGCACGCATTTAACAAACTTATGCTCTGTATACCTGTCTAAAACTTCCATAGCATTTGCAGTCCAAATATAAAAGAGTCATCAATTTGCATGGTTTGTTCCTTAGTCCTCTCAAAAAGAGAAGGCTTTGTAATGTAGCTCTCACCCTCAAAGGAATAACCGGCAAAGAGTTGAAAGGATTTCTGAAACTCGTAAGGGTGTCCCCAAAAAGATTAAACTAACGTGAGTTTGATATGCTAATTGACTATTTTTAACATACTTACATTTCTCTCTTCTTAAGACAGGGTTTTATAGTGGATAATAAAAACTGTTTCACCTTCTCTATATTCCCTATTAGAAGAGGGTTTTCTTTCTTTTCTTGTTCCCTCGCCCTTTGGGAGAGGGTGAGGGATCTTACTCTTTATTATATAGCAATTTACATGTCGAACTCATGTTAAACTATATTCTTTGTCTGGGATGAGGAATGGACTGATTTCATTTTCCAAAAACTCAATGGTTTCTACAGGTTGCCTGGCATAATCCTCTCGCCAGAAACGCTCTGAGAGGATCATACCAAAGAGGAATTTCAAACCGTTGAACTCATCCTGATGATTACTTTAATTTGGTATAAAGTCGCCAGAGAGTCCTTTTTTATCCTTCTAATGATGAGTTTTATATGTTCCTTTATATCGTGTATTTGCCCTGGATTCTTATCTTGTACAGCTTTCCTCATCCCATCCAACTTGATGTCCAGGATATTGCCTGGCATAGTTAGCACTACTCATTCCCATAAGGATAATAGAATCTATATTGCCGATACGGACTAGAAGGGTGTTTTTGACCTTTCTGAAAGCAGAACAAAAACCTGGATGACAGATTAAAGACTTTTTAGTCTATTTAAATAATCAATCGGTTTCATGGTGTGTTCATATGTTAAAAGTTTACAAAAGAAAAATAAAAAGGCTTTAGACCCTATGGACTATCAGGAAAGGGTTAGAGAGGAATGGGAAAGATCAATTGAGCTCTAATCTGTTTTTGGATACCAATAGAATCATCTCATCATTTGTTTCACCCGAGGTCAATATCTACATAAATTAAACAATTTGGTGGTTTAATTTACCATCCATCATTATGAAGTGAGTTTCATATAACAATCATAGTTTTACTGAACTCATTGTATTCTCATTTGAGTTTACTGAACCATCTTGTACGATAGCCTCTTGACAAGCTTAAGTTGACAATTTCAGTCTAGGTATAAAAAGTTTTTTCAAAATGTGACAAATATCATACCTATTTGCCTAATGTATGCTTATCTTTACTTAAAATTATAATAAGTTTATGAGGTAAAATTGATAATAATTGCAATCCCTGAACTGGAGTTCTTGAATAGAATTGAACTTCAGTCATTTAATATAAATCACAAATCTATAATTACCAGATTAATCTGGTGAGGCTGTTTTAGCTGCAGAAAGATAGTTTGTTATACACTCAATAAGCGATAGCTGAAGTATCTATTTATACCTAAAAGGGTTTGAATTGTCAGTATAATCAGCTGTAGGGGAGGGGTCACCCCGCCCCTACAGCTGACATTTCAGAATCGGTTGGGTATCTCAAATAGTTACGCAGGAGCAAATTTAAGCTTAATTCTCACCTTAATGGAATTATCTTAATATAGCCTATTATTGTGTACTGACTCTATTATCTCTCTGCGCTAATAATTATCCAAGTCTGGATTTAAAAGCCATCCATTTTGAAAATGGGATAGTTTTTAAATCCAGAGCATTAAAATAATTGTGCTAACTTGTGTCTAAGTTAAATAGCTTATGAGTCCATTGTCCCTTGAGGTATCTTGTGAATTCAAAGCTATTTATCTAGATGAATTCAATAATAGCAGGAGTATCAGATGATAGTTTTTTACGCAGGTCTAATCAGTCTAATTGTTGTGATAATGATCATTATCTTATCCTACCTTTTGGCAACTCGTTCTCGCGCCAGTGAATCGGATGATCGTATTAAAAGTGTATACAAAGTCCGTTCAGTCTACTTTATAGCTCTTATTACTGTGATCGTTACAGTACTAGGGTTTACTCTAAACTCAAACTTACTCCCTTATCCTCAAGAACTTACAGATCAACCTGTAGAAATAGTTCAGGTTAGAGGAGCTATGTGGAAGTGGGAATTGTCAAAAGATCAACTATCTATTGGAAAGCTCATTGAGTTTCAGCTTTCAAGCAAAGATGTGAATCATGGATTTGGGATATATAACTCTAAAGGTGAGCTGATTACTCAAACACAGGTTATGCCAGGATACACTAATCGATTAAGACATCGGTTTGATAAATCGGGAAAATACACTGTATTATGCCTGGAATACTGCGGTTACGCTCATCATCGGATGATTACAACCTTTGAAGTTAAATAATAAATAATTGAAGGAGTTGATGTTTCAGTAGAATC